>VGYL01000250.1 GCA_016872975.1 Planctomycetota bacterium | reverse complement strand
GGAATGTCACTTCGGCGCCTTAACGCCAATAAGGCTACGGGGTGACATTTTCATAACCTCCTGTTCTAGCGTAGCTTATGTCAAACCGAGGGACAAATCGTAGCGTTGTGGTACTAGCTGCAGTTGTTCGAGAATCGTCTGAATGCGCTCGTAGGCTTCCCTGGGACCCCTCTGCGCAACCTCCGGCAGCGCAAGGTAGAGCCGCCATTCGTCAGACTCGGGCAAATAGAGCCAAAAGGCAGCCTGGACTTTGACGCCGGCCTGATCCAGGGCACGCACCAAAGCCTCACCTGCCTTGTAGTCATTCTCTACCAGTGTCGGCTTATCCATTGCAGGACTCCATGCTCACGAGTGGATATGGCTTCAAAAAGGCTGTATGCTTTCGGTTTAGTCCACATTTGGTATCGGCTCTTCTCGCTCCAGTCCTTCGCCAACGTCCAATTCTTCTTCAGTTCTCGATCCTTCTCCAGATCGGCCAATAACGCTGGTTCAAGACCTGCAGATCTCACCAGAACACCCAAGTCGTGCACGTATACCTTGTTGATCACACCCGGTTCGGGCGGGAAATCGAACTGCCTGGTGCGCTTGGCAATGCAGGCTTTCAGGGCGCACTCAATGACGTACCCAGACAGATAATACGCCGCCGAGAAGCGCTCCTGCTCCAGCAGCACACGCACATCTTCCAGACGTTGATTGGCTAAATCCCTGAGGTCATCCCTGTTCATTGTCAAAATCTCCCCAGTACCTCAAGGGGATCATCGCCGAAGATCGACCACTTGTCAAACACATGCCCACAGGCAGTTCCACAGCCGGTGGTCGGCTTGCAGGCGACTCATTCCCCGATGATCTTCACCAGGACGCGTTTGTCGCGCATCCCGTCGAATTCGCCGTAGAAGATCTGCTCCCAGGGGCCGAAATCGAGCCGGCCGTCGGTGACAGCGACGACGACCTCCCGCCCCATGATGCTACGTTTGAGATGGGCGTCGGCGTTGTTCTCGGCCTTGTTATGGCGGTACTGGGTGTACGGCTTCTCCGGAGCCAGCCGCTCCAGCCAGGTTTCGAAGTCCTGGTGCAGGCCGGGCTCGTCATCGTTGATGAAGACGCTCGCGGTGATGTGCATGGCGTTGCACAGGACGAAGCCCTCGCGGATGCCACTTTCCCGCAGGCACTGCTCCACCTGCGGCGTGATGTTGATGAACTCCCGGCGCTGCTTGGTCTTGAACCGAAGCTCTCGTCTGTAACTCTTCATAGATCCGCCCTTCCAACCTCAACCGGTCGAAAACGATCGCACTGCAAAGCCCGTTGTACGGTAGTAAGTCTAACAGGTTTGATACGATTCATCTACGATGGAGGTGGCATTATGAACAAGAAGACCATCTTCTGGGATGTAGATACGCAGTTCGACTTTATGAAGCCCGAGGGGGCGCTGTACGTTCCGGGGGCGGAAGAGATCATCGATAAAGTGAGCGAGGTCCGGCGGTTCGCCCTGGAGAACAGTTATTCGATTCTCTCGGATGTCGATTGGCACCGATGGGAGAACCCGGAGATCGCGGAGCAGCCGGACATGGAAACGACGTTCCCGCCGCACTGCATGGCCGGCACGCCCGGCGCGGAACGGATCGGCGATCTGGGCGACGTCCCGATCGATACCGTCGAAATCGACGAGGCCGACCTGGAGGAGCTCCGCGAGCTCACCGAGAAGGACTAGTTCCACATCGTCATCCGCAAGCAGAGCCTGAACGTCTTCGACAATCCGAACACGCACAAGCTGGTGGACCTCGTCCGGCCCGAGCACGTCATCGCGTTCGGCGTGGCCCTGGACTGCTGCGTGTACTACGTGCTCAGCGAGCTTTCGAAGCACGAAGGCGTGAAGCTGTCGCTGCTGACGGACGCCACGAAAGGGCTGCAAGTCCGGCCGGATGAAGAGATCTACGAGGAGCTGCACCGGCGCGGCGTCGAGATCACGACGTTCGAACAGATCAAAGACCAGTTGTCAGTTGACAGTTCCCGGTTGACCGCGATTGGCGGATAGTCAACTGGGAACTGAAAACTGAGAACTGGGAACTGCCTCAATGTGGCTGATGCAAGGTACACCGGCGCTGTTCACGGACTTCTACGAGCTTACCATGGCGCAGGTGTACTTTGCGAAAGGGATGCGCGAGACGGCATCCTTCGAGGTCTTCGTGCGGCACCTGCCGGAACACTGGGGATTCTCCGTCATGGCGGGTCTGCCGGAAGTGCAGAGCTACCTGCAGGAGTTCCGCTTCGTGGCCGAGGACGTTGCTTATCTGCGTTCCACCGGCCGGTTCGAAGCGGATTTCCTGGAGCATCTCGCCGGACTCAAGTTGGACGTGAAGATCCGCGCTCTGCCCGAGGGCACGGTGTTCTTCCCGAATGAGCCGATCCTGGAGGTCAGCGGCCCGATCCTTCAGGCGCAGTTGCTGGAGAGCTATCTCCTGAACATCCTGGGCTTCTCGATCATCGAGGCCACGGTAGCCGCCCGAATCAGTATCGCAGCTCAAGGTATCCCGGCAGTGGACTTCGGCCTACGACGGGCCCAAGGACCGATCTCCTCGATCCGAGCGGCCCGCGGAGGCCAGATCGCCGGCTTCGCGGCCACCAGCAACGTCTTTGCCGCCCGGCTGCTGGGGCTGCCCCCTTCGGGGACGATGGCCCACTCGTTCATCGAGGCCCACGAGTCGGAGGAGCAGGCCTTTCGCGATTTCGCCGAGCTGCACCGCGAGAACGCCATTCTCCTCGTGGACACTTACGACAGCGTCGAGGGCATCAAGACCGCCGCCCAGGTGGCCCGGGGGTTCCTGGAACGGGGTATTCGACTGCGCGGCATCCGGCTCGACAGCGGCGACCTTGTGACCCTGAGTCGCTTCGCCCGGACCCGCTTTCGCGAGCAGGGCCTGGAGTTTCTGCGGATCGTCGCCAGCGGCGATCTGGACGAGTTCAAAGTCGCCGATCTGCTGGCTGCCGGCGCCGAGATCGACGGCTTCGGCATCGGCACCCGCTTCGCGGTTTCCCAGCATGCCCCGGCGATCGGCATCGTGTACAAGCTGGCTCAATATGGTGACAGGCAGGTGTACAAGACCTCGCCCGAAAAAGCGACGCTTCCGGGTCGCAAGACGATTGTGCGAATGCGCGAGAGAGACTTCGTCAAGCCCTTTGACCCACAGGCCCATGACCTGCTGCAACACGTCGAGGCGACCGACCCGATGCCGGTGGTCCGGCAGCGTCTGGCCGACGAGATGTCCCGCCTTCCCGACGCCGTAAAGGCCCTCCGAAATCCCGCCTGCTACCCTGTGGAATTTGCCTAAGTACCGCATTTCACAAGTACCGCGACGATGGTGGTGGATTGCCGCGCTCGGCGAGCCTCGCTCGCAATGACATAGGGCGCCCAAACATGTCATTGCGAGGAGCTTCAGCGACGAAGCAATCTCTACCCGATCGTCTCAAGACGTGCGAAATGCGGCACTGGAAGGCCGACCCCGTCCCGCCCGGCGGCGGAACCAGTCCGATTCCCTTCTTGACATCGGGCTTGGGCAGGGTAAGATGCGCTTGGAGTGTCGCTCTGTGGAAGGTTGTCCAGAAAAGTCTCAGGAGATGCACTATGCTCGACAAGAAAGCGGATTTGGCCGGTCCCGGCATTGGCAATTACACCGAACTGGAGAAGATCCTCCCCCGCGATTACCGTTCCCTGCTCTCGCCCAAAGAGACGCAAATCGCCCTCTACGCGGCCAAGGACTACATCGAGCAGAACCTCTGCCGGGAGCTGAATCTCATCCGCGTCACGGTCCCCCTGATCGTGGATGTCGACAGCGGCGTCAACGACTACCTGGACCGCGACGGCTCGCGCACGCCCATTCGCTTTCACATCGCCAATGACCGGGGCAAGAATGCGGTCGAGGCCGAAGTCGTTCAGGCCGCGACCAAATGGAAACGCATGGCCCTGAAGCAGTTTGGCCTGCAACCGGGCGAGGGTCTGCTGACCGATATGCGGGCCGTACGCAAGGACTACTTCCTCGACCACGATCACAGCGCCTACGTGGACCAGTGGGACTGGGAACTGGCCATCACCCGCGACCAGCGCAATCTCACGTTCCTCCAGGACGTCGTGCGGAAGATCTGGAAGGTGATCAAGGGCGCGGAAACGCACGTCCAGCAGCTCTTCCCGCAACTGAGGACGGACCGGTACCCGGACCTGCCGGAGGAGCTCACGTTCCTCCATGCCGAAGAGATCCTCGACCGGTACCCCGACCTGCCGCGCAAGCAGCGGGAGACGAACATCGTGCAGGAATACCCGGCCGTGTTCATCATCGGCATCGGCTGGATGCTCCGGGACGGCTACCCGCACGAGATGCGCGCCGCCGACTACGATGACTGGGTCACGGAGACGATCCACAACGACGGCCAGTTGATGCACGGGCTCAACGGCGACATTCTCGTCTGGAACCCGGTGACCCAACGCCGGCACGAGCTCACCTCCATGGGCATCCGGGTCACCGCCGAGTCTCTGCGCAAGCAGCTTGAGATCTGCCGGCAATTGGATTTCCTGAAATTGCCCTACCACCAGGCGATCCTGAATGACCATATCCCGCTGAGCATCGGCGGCGGCATCGGCCAGTCCCGCACCTTCATGTCGATTCTCAAGAAGGCCCATCTCGGCGAAGTCAGCGCCACCGTCTGGCCCACCGTCCTGAAGGATATGTGCCGGAAGAAGAACATTCACGTGATCGAGTGATCGCGTCTCCGGACCGGCCGGCGGCCAGGGCCAGGGATTCGCGTTTGAAGTCGTGAAGTGACTTGAGGTCAACGGCGACCGTCGAGCAGGGCGCGGTAGACGCTCTCGATCGTGTCCACCATCGTGTCGGGGGCGAATTTCGTGCGGACGGATTCGCGACCGGCGGCGCCGAGTCTCTCGCGGAGGGATTTGTCGGCGATCAGCTCGGCGCAGGCTTCAACAAGCTGGTGAACGTCTTTCGGCTCGATCAGGCGGCCGGTGGTCTCGTTGACGACCTCGCGGGCGCCATCCACGTCGAAGGAGATGGCGGGCCGGCCACAGAGCATTGCCTGCGGCAGCGTGCGGGCCAGGCCCTCGCGCAGGGAGCAGTGCACGAGGATGTCGGAGGCCTGGATGGTCAGCGGGACCTGATCAGGCGGCACCAGGCCGGTGAAACGGAAGCGGTCGGTCAGGCCGAGATGGCAGACTTGTTCCCGGTACTCGTCCGCAAGATTGCCGTTGCCTACGAAGAGCCAGAACGCGTGAGGCAACCGCCGCGACAGCTCGCGGGCCGACTCGATGATGTACTCGTGGCCCTTGAGCATGAACAGGCGGGCGATCGTCACCAGGACCACCGCGTCGGACGGGATGTTGTGCTGCCGGCGGAATGCCAGCAGCTTGTCCGGCGGGATGGGGGTCAGGAACGGCTCCTCCTCGATGGCGGAATAGGCGGTGACATAGGGCTTGTCCAGGCCGATGCCTTCGGCCCGGCACTGCTCGGTCATCGCGTCGGCGACGCTGATGAAGTAGTCCGTCCGCTTCGCGGCGGCCTTCTCGATAGCGATGTACAGCCGGTTGGCCCAGGGATTCTGGTAAGGATGGAAGGACAGGCCGTGGATCGAGTGGACGACGACAGGCCGCAGCACCGTGGCGAGGGCATCTTGCCCTTGCGTGGCGTGGGCGTCCCGCCCGCGCAACTTTATGGCATCGGCATCCTGCCGATGACTCATGGGCTGGAAGCCCATGCCACTTTCGCGGGCATCTGGCCCTTGTGTGACGAGGGCATCCTGCCCTCGCAGCGCGGGCGGGACGCCCGCGACACGTAAGGCCGGGACGGCCTCGCCACGGGACTGCCACTGGCCCTTGAGCGACCAGGCGGCGAAACGGCCGATAATGCCGGCTTTGGCGCTGTGGGTGTGGACGATGTCCGGCTGCAACTCGCGCAGCAGCGCCTTGACCTTGGTGTAACTGGCGTAGTCTTTGAAGGGCAGGATGGCCCGCCGCATCTCGTCGACCACGATGGTCCGATACTTCTGATCCTTGGTCAGATCGAAGAGCTGGCCTTCCGGACCGAGGGCCGGACCGGTGATCAGGGTGACCTCATGGCCCCGCTCGGCCTGGAGCTTGCAGGTGATGAGCGTGTTCTCCTGGGCGCCGCCGAGGATCAGTCGCGTGATGATGTGGACGATCTTCAATTTATGATTGATGAATTATGATTTATGATTCGATCCGGGCATGCCGCGCGGCACACATCATCAAATCATAAATCATCAATCATAAATCGTCAATCCAAAGGGGCGCAAGACCTTTCGCAGGGCCGCACGGCCCTGGGTCCAGGCCAGGAACAGGCCGTAGTTCGTGTACGCGACGCCGACGGCGTCGAGGTCCCGGATGCGGGCCAGCAGCTTCTGGGCACTGATCATGCAGCCGCCGCAGTGGATGACCAGCTTGTAGGAGGCCAGCCGCTCGTTCTCCTGGAATTCGCGGCCGAAGTTGTGCTCGACGACCACGCCGGGCCAGTGCCGCTGGAGGAAGCTCGGGATCTGGACGGTCCCGATGTCCTCGGCGATCCGCGAGTGGTTGCAGGCTTCGGCAATCAGGACCTTGTCGCCGGCCTGGAGATGATCCAGAGCCTTCAGTCCTTCGGCGAAGGAGGCGAGCCGGCCCCGGCTGATGTAGTTGATCATCATAATGGAGAACGTCGTGAGCATCACCTCGTCCGGGGTCCAGAGGTGCATCAGGTCCATCGCCTGGGAGTCGGTGATGATCGCCTTGGGGCAGCGCTTGAGACTGTCGAGGAAGACCTCGAAGCGCTGCCGCTCGGCCGCATCGCCGCCGCGGGCCCGGGACAAATCCATGCGGTAGGAAACGGGATAGGCCCAGTGACGCGTGATGTATTCTTCCGCCATCGCCTGCGGCCGCAGGTACCGGCCGGGCGGCGTCTCGGCGTCCATCGGGATATTCAGCACGTAAAACTCGTCCCGCTCGACGAACGGCAGCAGCTCCATCTTGCTGTTCTTCGAGACGAAGTTGGCCAGAAGGAACTCCAGCAGCGCCGGCCGGCAATTCGGATCGATGGCCGCCAGCTTGATCTTCTTATGGAACCGCAGCAGAGGCAGGCTCTCTTCCACATGCCCGATCCGCTGCTCCCCGGCGGGCGTGAACAGATTATAGATGATGAGGATCTGCTTATCCAGCTCGCGGGCCTGGGCGAGGATCTCGCTCTCGGTGGCGAACTCCCGCGTCTGGGGATCGATCACCAGCAGGACCAGGTCGCATTCCTTGAGATCGGCCAGAACCTTCGCCCGTTTCTTTTGACCGAGACCGCCGGCTTCGTCCAGTCCGGCGGTGTCGAACAGCTTGACCGGCCCCAGGCCATGGATCTCCTGCAAGGCGATCTTCGTATCGGCGGTCGTCCCCGGCATCGGATCGACAATGGACGTCGCCTGCTGCGTCAGCAGGTTCATCAGGCTGCTCTTGCCGCAGTTCATCTTGCCGAAAATGCCGATATGATCTCTCTCAACAAGCACAGGCGATGCTCTCCGTGGGAACCGACCGCTATTCAGATGATCCACGCTGCTGGCCGGCATAGAGTGCGAACCGGCCGGAAATCCCAAATTCCAAGCACCAAATCCCAAACAAATTCGAAACGGCAGAGAATCCGAAATTCCAAACGGCCCCGCCGAACAGCGATGGCGTCTTGAGCCTCGGTGCTTTTTCCATGTCATTGCGAACGAAGCGAAGCAATCTCCCACCCGTCGGATTGAGATTGCTTCGTCGCTGCGCTCCTCGCAATGACATGTCCAAGTCCATTCTGTTGGAGGCCCTGAAGGCTGCTCAATACCTGATCCACATCAGGCACAGGCCGTTCGGTGGTGCAATCGGTCCAGCAGCGCGCCGGTCCCGGGCTTCCAGGATCTCGGTGATCTTCGCTGGTTCCCAGCGGCTGAGGCCCACTTCGACCAGCGTCCCGACGATGTTGCGGACCATATTGTACAGGAAGCCATCGCCCTCGGCCTCCACGTAGACCCAACGGCCTGTTTCTGCCTTGATGAGGGGACCGGGACAGTCTCCCCCGACGGGTTCGAGATTGCTTCGTCGCTGCGCTCCTCGCAATGACATGCTTGGTCCGTCCGGCAATACCTCAGCCGGGCTTTCGGCGACTTCGCAGCGGAAGATCGTGCGAATGCTGTCCTCCCGGCGGTCGGCGGCGGCGGCGAAGGACTTGAAGTCTTTCTGGCCGACCAAGAGTCCGGCGGCCTCGTTCATGGCCGGGACGTTGAGATGCGCCGGGATGTGCCAGCAGTGCCGCATGTGCAGGACCGGGCGGACCGGGCCGTTATAGATCGTGTAGCGGTAGAGCTTGCTCGTGACGTCGCCGATGACGTCGAAGCCCATCGGGACGTCCTCGGCCTTCACAATCGCCATACTCTCCGGCAGCCGGTCGGTGAGGGCCTTGGGAAGATTTTCCGTGGGGATGGGCGAGTCGATCTGGATCAGGCCGACCTGGCCCAGGGCGCTGACGCCGGCATCGGTGCGGCTGGCCCCGCAAATCCGGGCCCGGGGGCCCAGGAGACTGCGCAGGGCCTCCGTGAGCACCCCCTGGACCGTCACGCAGCCCGGCTGGACCTGCCAGCCGTGGTAGTCG
>VGYL01000249.1 GCA_016872975.1 Planctomycetota bacterium | reverse complement strand
CGATGTACGACTCCCTGCACCTGCGGTCCCACGTGACGGTGCGGGGCGTCCCAGGCAAGACGGTGCTGCGAAAGGCCCCGGGCGCGGTCAGTGCCCTGGCCCTCGACGGCGATTACGGCGAAGAGCAGATCACCATGGTCGAGCCGGCCGGCTTCGCCGTCGGCTACGGCGTCGCGGTCTGGGACAAGAACGCCGGCGGCTTCCACACGACCGTCGCCCGGATCACGGGGCGCAACGGCAACACGTTCTCCCTCGACACGCCGCTGGGGGCCGACTGCATGGTGAGCAACGGCGCCCAGGCCGCCACGGTGTTCCCCGTCGTCAGTGCCTACCATACGCAGGATGTGCGGATCGAGGACCTTGTCATCGAGGGCGGCAAGGACGCGAACGTCCGGCTCAACGGCTGCCGCGGCGCGGGGATCTTCCTCTACCGCGCCTTCGGCACGACCATCCGCGGCTGCACCGTGCGGAACTACAATGGCGACGGGATCAGCTTCCAGCAGTCCAATGACGTCATCGTCGCGGATTGCATCGTCGAGGACAACGCCGTGCTCGGCCTCCATCCGGGCAGCGGCTCGCAGCGGCCGACGATCCGCAACTGCATCGCCCGGCGCAACGGGACCGATGGGCTCTTCCTCTGCTGGCGGGTCCGCCACGGCCTGTTCGAGGACAACCTGCTGGAGGAGAACGGCCAGTTCGGCATCTCCATCGGCCACAAGGACTCGGACAACCTGCTCCGCCGCAACACCTCGCGTCTGAACAAGAGCCACGGCGTGTTCTTCCGCAACGAATCGCTCGGAATGGCCCCGCATCGCAACCGGCTCGAAGAGAACCTCATCGAGGACAACGGCGGCCCCGAGATCCGGATCCGCGGCACGGTCAACGACCTGATGTTCATCAAGAACACGATCCGGGAAACGCGCAGCGCCGGCCAGGAGGTGCCCACCGTCGGCATTCTCATCGAGGAAACCGTCGGCGAGGTGGTTCTCCAGGGCAACACGATCGGCACGCAGGTGCAAATCGAGGATCGACGGCAAAAGGGACGCCGGTGAGGCCGATACGGCTTGCCGAGACGACAGGACATTTGTACCCAGACTGAGGAGATCGACATGGAACCTGTGAATCGCAGAGAGTTCTTGAAGAGTTCGTTGGGGACCGCCGCCATGGTAGCCGTGCTGCCCCAGCGGCCCAGCCACGCCGCCAACGAGAAGGTGACCATCGGCCTGATGGGCTGCGGCGGCCGGGGCACGCAGGTGGCGCAGATGTTCGCCAGTCGCCCGGACGCCCGGATCGTCTACCTGTGCGACCCGGATAGCCACCGCTCCGCCCGGGCGCTGCCGACCATCGAAAAGGCCCAGGGCAAGGCGCCGCAGGTCGTGCAGGACTTCCGGCGCATCCTGGACGACAAGAGCGTCGATGTCCTGCTCAACGCGACGCCCGACCACTGGCACGGCCTCGGCACCATCCTGGCCTGCCAGGCGGGCAAGGACGTCTACGTCGAGAAGCCGATGTGTCACAACGCCTGGGAAGGCCGCAAGATGATCGAGGCCGCCCGCAAGTACAAGCGTGTCATCCAGGTCGGCATGCAGACGCGCAGCTCGCCCTACGCGGCCCAGGCCGCCGAGCAGATTCGCAACGGCAAACTCGGCGACGTGTACCTCGTCCGGGTCTTCAATATGATGCAGCACAACATGATGAAGCCGGGGGCCGTACAGCCGGTGCCCGAGGGCTTCGACTACGACCTCTGGTGCGGCCCGGCGCCGAAGCTGCCCTACAACCCGGCCCGCGCGTGGCTCAACCAGTGGGAATTCAGTTGCGGCCCCATCGCCGGTGACGCCATCCACCAACTGGACTTCGCCCGCATGATCCTCGGCGACCGGCCTTATCCCAAGACGGTCGCCCACACCGGCGGCGTCTACGGCCTCAAAGACGGCCGGACGATGCCCGACACGCAACTGGCCCTATACGAGTACGACGGCCTAACGCTCCTTTTCGAGTCCGCGCTCTGGACGCCCTACATGAAGAAGATCACCCAGGAGATCCGCAATAACGACCTGTTCCCGGACTGGCAGTTCTGCGCCACGCGGATCGAGATCCTCGGGACCAAGGGCTTCATGTACGTGGGCCGGCACGGCGGCGGCTGGCAGATCTTCGACGCCGACCACAAGATCATCGACCAGCGCTACGGCCGCCAGGGCGACCCGTGGCACCTGGACAACTTCATCGAATGCCTCCGCACCCGGGGGACCCCGAACGCCGGCGTCGAGCAGGGCCACTACTCCGCCCTGCTGTGCCACCTGGCCAACATCTCGTACCTGGTCGGCAACCAGAAGCTGACGCTCGATCCGAAGACCGAGACGTTCGTCAACGCCCCGGAGGCGAACAAGCACCTCAAGAGGACGTATCGGGAGCCCTGGGTGGTGCCGGAACAGGTTTAGAAATTCCAAATTCCAAGCACCAAATCCCAAACAAATTCAAAACTCAAAATCCAAATGACCAAAACGCGGGGTGCGCAAGCCCTGCTCATGTGATTGCGAGGAGCGCAGCGACGAAGCAATCTCGACCCCGGCAAAGGGAGATTGCCTCGCTGCGCTCGCAATGACATGACTCAAAACGCCGAGGACCCGCAGCGCATTTTGGTCATTGGGATTTTGAATTTTGGATTTGTTTGGGATTTGGAATTGATCTCTCCGCATTCGCGGTGTGGTGCTTGGAATTTCCGCCTCTGGGCGGCCTGGTGCTTGGGATTTCCACCTCGGCGCGGTCTCATCGCCGTGCGGCGTTCTGCCGTTTGGCTTCTTCGAGAACGGCGGCGAGCTCGACCTTCGCGCCGTTCTTGGCCTTGGATGCATCGGCCGCGGTCATGAAGGCGAGGATTTCAAGCGTCTCTTCCGGCGGGACGGGCACCTGGCCGGTCTGGAAGAACTTCACGATCTCCTCCACAAGGTGCCCGTAGCCTTCGTAGCCGGCGCCGCGGACGATTCCTTTGGACCCGAAGACGAGCGTGCCGTAGTCCGACTTGCCCGCCCGCAGGCCGCGGAAGGTGCCGATCCGGCCATCCTTCCAGACGCCCACGACCAGCTCGAAATCCTTCGTCTGGGCCCGCTGGACCGATTCGCAGCCCGGCCCCATGACGGTAAAGAGCATCTCCACGCCGTGGATGCCGTACCAGTACAGATCGATATGGTGCGGCTCGAGACTGCACGGGCTGAACGCGTCGCAGCCCATGACTTTGCCCACCGCGTCACTGTTGCGCAGCCCGATGGTCCCGGGTCCGAACCGCAGCGACGAGCTCGACCAGCACGGGACACCCGCCTCCTTCGCCAGCCGGAAGATCTCCAGCGCGTCGGCGAGGCTGCCCGCCATGGGCTTATCGATGAAGACCGGCTTCTTCGCCGCGAGCACCGGCTTGACCTGCTCCAGGTGCGGCCGGCCGTCCACGCTCTCCAGCAGCACGCCGTCCACCTTGCGGCACAGCTCCTCGATGCTGTCGACGATCTCGACCCCGAACTTGTCCCGCAACTGGTCGGTATACCCCTTGACCCGATTGATCGAGGATTCGATATCCGGCGAGCCGCCGGGATAGCCCGCCACGACTTTGCACCCGTAGTTCTTCGCCGGATCGTTCATCAGTTGGGTAAAGGCGATGACGTGGGATGTATCCAGCCCGATCAGGCCGACGCGAAACACGGGTTTCTCGCCCGCCCCCGCCCCACCGGCGATCCCGACCAGGCACCCTGCCACCACCGCCACCAGAAGACTTCTGCGAACCATCGTTCTACCTCCCGTCTGTCGATACCACACAACCCGGCCCCGGCGGAACACCTGTCCCCAGGCATCCCCCGGCAGCCACAGCCCCCCAGTATACCAGAGTCCCGCCGCAAGTCACGGCGAAGAAACGGGCTTTTGTCCCACTGTGCTCGTGAGAGCATAAAGATAGCGTCTGACGACGCCACTACAAACTAGCACAAGTACCGCGACGATGGGGAGGAGGTTGCTTCGTCGCCCTCGGTGCGAAGCGCCGCTGCGCGTCGG
This sequence comes from Planctomycetota bacterium, assembly GCA_016872975.1. Lineage (GTDB taxonomy): Bacteria > Planctomycetota > Phycisphaerae > Sedimentisphaerales > Anaerobacaceae > PLanc-01. The sequence goes on along the minus strand of VGYL01000249.1, from coordinate 4,625 downwards.
GCCTCGCAATGACATGATTGCCGCGCTCGGCGAGCCTCGCTCGCCATGACATAGGGCACCCAAGTATGTCATTGCGAGGAGCTTCAGCGACGAAGCAATCTCTACTCGATAGTCTCAGGACTTGCGAAATGCGGTGGTAGGGCCCTCTTCACCGGGATTGAGGAGAACACCCCCAACCTTCCGGCCGCTACCGGCGAGGAGCAGTGCTTCACAAAATCCGCGGCAGGAGGGATCCGAGGCCGTGCGTGAGCAGAATGACCGCGACGGCGATGCCGACGTGCTCGGCGATCACGGGCCAGGCCCGCACCTTCTCCGCGCGGGCCAGCAGGAAACTGTACCCGCCCAGCAAGGAAAGGCCCCAGACGACCGCCACGACCACCGCGGTCGAGAGGCGAAAGACCAGGATCGGAACGATAAAAGAGGAGGCGAAGACGAACTTCGACAGGAAGGTGAACAGCGTCGACAGCCAGATTTCCCTCACGGTGTGTCGGCTCTCGGATTCCTTGGAGATGTGAATGCCCAGGGCGTCGGAGAACGCGTCGGCGATGGCGATGGTCAGAATCCCGCTGAGCACGGCGATCCGGGAGTGCGTGCCCGAATGCAGACCGACCATCAACCCCAGCGTCGTGATGATGCCCGAGGTCAAGCCGAAACTGACGCCCGCTTTGAGCGATTCCCTCATTCCTTCACCTCTGCCTGTAGTACGCGAGAACGCAAGAACCGGCCTGTGAGGAAATTCACCAAACCAGAGGCACATGAACCCGCAGGACTCCTTGCGCAAGACTCATTTTGTCAGGCCGGCGTGATAGTCGGCTGTTGACAGGCCGGTGTCGGCCGCGTTTAATTCAACGCGGTTTGCAGTGTTGATGTCGGCCGAAGGAATAGCCTCATGAAAAGACTGTGGGTCAGCGTCGTTCCGTACAACAAGCAGATAGCCATTGCCGCCTTGGAGAGCGGGGCTGAGGCGGTCGTTTTGCCCGAGGGGCAGAGCGAGACGGTCCGCCAGTTCGGCCGGATCAAGACGGTCGAGCCGCACGGCGATCTCAAGCCCGGTGTGGAGGTCGAGTTCATCGACGTGGCCAGTAAGGCCGACGAGGACCGGGCGGCCGCGGTGCCGGCGGACCGGATCGTCGTGCTGAAGATGCTCGATTGGACGATCATCCCCATCGAGAACCTGCTGGCCCGACGCGGGAAGAACCTCATGGTCCAGGTCGAGAACAGCGAGCAGGCCCGGCTCATGGTCGAGATTCTGGAGAAAGGCGTCGATGGCGTCGTGCTCAGCACCGCCGACGTCAACGAGATCAAGAAGACCGCCGAGATCATCCACGGCGTCAGCGAGCGGATCGGCCTCGTCGCCGCGACGATCACCGCCACCCGGCAGCTCGGCATGGGCGACCGTTCCTGCCTGGATACCTGCACGCAGATGACCGTGGGCGAAGGCATGCTCGTCGGCAATACGGCGTCGGGCTTCTTTCTCGTCCACTCGGAGTCCATCGACAATCCCTACGTGGCCTCGCGCCCCTTCCGCGTCAACGCGGGGGCCGTGCACGCCTATATCCTCACCCCCGGCGGCAAGACCAAGTACCTAGCCGACCTCAAGGCCGGCGACGAAGTGATGCTGGTCGATTCCGAAGGCCGCACCCAGACCGCCTACCTGGGCCGCAACAAGATGGAACGCCGCCCGATGATCCTGATCGAGGCCGAGGCCGATGGCCAGCCGATCAGCCTGGTCCTGCAGAACGCCGAGACGATCCGCCTGGTGGACCCGCAGGGCAAAGCCCTCTCGATCACCAACCTGAAGCCCGGCGACAAGGTCCTCGCCCACATCGAGAAAGCCGGCCGCCATTTCGGCATGAAAGTCGAAGAAAGCCTGATCGAGCGGTAGTCGTCAAGAGGCCCGCAGTCTTTCGTTTACCCATTCCTCGATGAGGTTGGCCTCATCCATTCCTCGCGCCTGCGCCATGCGCTTCAACGCCTTCGCCTGCTCGGAGTCAAGCCGAATTCGTACCACAGTTTCGGCACCCCGAGCAAACACGGGCTCGCGGACTTCTTCGAGTTCCTCTTCGAAGTCGGTGACATCGTGCGTGTCCCAGAACTTCGCGAGTTCTTCGATGGAATCGATCTTTGGAATCTTGCCCATACTCATCGCTTCGGGCGTTGACGCTTGCGCCGGCGCACCTTCTGTATTGTCTCCGCGCTTCGGTCCACCAACTTATTGGAGGATTGCCGTTCCATCTGGCGCAATTCCTCCACCATTGAATCCAGGTTATATCGATGGCGTTTAGCGAACGCATCGCGGACCCGCCAGACTTCTCGCAGAATCTCATCGTCTACCGTAGCTGGCTTGTTCATAACTGGAGTCTACCTCATCTCTCCCTCTTCCACAAGCCTACCAGGTGTACTTGACCGGATTCGCAGCTCCAGGCTCTCGGTACTCGTCGGGAATGCGTTTGCCAATGTACGACGCTCTAGTGTCAGCGGAAGCCTCTCGCCCAATGAAGCCGATACGTCCTTCTATGTCTTCGCGCCCGGGGAAGTTCGCAGCAGTCGCTTCCACCCACATCTCCGCGATAAAGGCCCAACGATCAGACCCTGACGGACAGCGAAAACGATTTCTGCTTGTTTCGCTTTGGACTTCTTGAGCTTCCAGGCGTAACGGGTCGCTTCATACAGTGATCTCTCGGTGGCACTCCTGTTGACGCTGATCAGCAACGCTTTGAACCCAGGTAGACATAAGTTCGGAGTTTGTCCGCTACCTCCGGAGAAGACGATTCCATCTTCTGGGACTCCATGCTGACCTCCTTCTGCGTGTAGAAGAGCCTCATCCCACCGAAGCGACGGTGTCCACAACAGACCCCACGCTCGTTTGCCTGCACGGGCGGGACGCCCGTGATACTCATGGGCGGGACGCCCATGCTACGGTTTACCCTGGAACAGCAGCGGCGCGAGATCGGCCAGGTAGCGGCGCCAGAGGGTGAAGCTGTGGCCGCCGGGGGTTTCCGTCCAGGTGCATTGGACGCCTTTGGCCTTGAGCCACTCGACGAGCTTGCGGTTGAGGCCGATCAGGCCGTCCTGCCGGCCGCAGGCGATCCAGAGCAAGCGTAACTGCGCGTTGAGGGTTTCATTCATAGATGGGTACGCTTTTTCGAAATTCGCGTCGAGGCCGCCGGAGCTGAAGGCGCCGATCCAGACGAACCGGTCCGGGGCGTTGAGGCCGATGAAGAGAGACTGGGTCCCGCCCATGGACAGGCCCGCGATCGCGCGGGCCTCGCGGTCCGGCGCGACGCGGTAGGTCTTCTCCACCTGCGGGATGATCTCCTGGAGCAGCACCTCACGGAACTTCTGGATGCTGTCTTGCCAGACGCCGGTATTCCGCACGCTCGCCCAGCCGCCCTTGATGACTTCCTTATTGCCGTAGCCGAGGGGCATGACAACCAGCATGGGCTTGGCCTTACCCTGGGCAATGAGGTTGTCGAGGATGATGTTCGCGCGGCCAACGGAGACCCAAGCATCCTCGGCGTCGCTGAAGCCGTGCAAAAGATAGAGCACGGCATAGGGCTCCTTGGCCGCGGGATCGTAGCTGGGTGGCGTATAGACCAGGAACGGTCGGTCGTCGCCCAGGATGGCGGACCGGTACAGATGGCGGTGGACGACGCCGTGCGGGACATCGTTGATCTCCCAAGGCAGCGTGGCGGGGCCGGGAACGTGGACCTGGCTGTCGGTGTTCAGCAGGTTGTACTTGAGCAGCGGATTGGCCGGATCGATGACCTTCAGACCGTCCACGACAAACGAGTATGCGTAGATGTCCGGCTCCAGCGGCTCGGTGGTGAGCGACCAGACGCCTCCCTCGCCCTTTTGCATCGGGCCGGCCTTAGTGCCTTCGCAGCGCAGCACCACCTCCTTGGCATCGGGGGCCCTCAGCCGGAACGTCACGCGACCATCCGGATGCACCTCCGGCGATACCAGCGGTTGCGCCAGAACGGGCGTGGCCGCCGCCAACATCAGGACAACCGGCACATGGTTCACAGGCAAGTCCTCCCAAAGCTTCAGGTAGACAACGCCGGCAGCCTACTCCCGGTGGACCTGCGAGTCAATCCCGAAGAACGTGCAGAGCTGTCAGCAGGGCCGCGCCCCCGGGCGTGATCCGAAACGCGATCAGTCGCGGCAGCGTCGTGTTGCCGAAGGGCTCGTCGCGATACTTGCGTTCCACCGCGCCGAAATCCGCCAACGGGGAAATGACCATCGCCCGGATCGAGCCGCGCAGCGCCAGGGTCGCAATCCCCTTATCCGGTACCGGCCACCGCAGCCCGGTCCTGGCGATGAGCTTGTCGGCAAACTCCTCGAACGGGACGATGCGGCCTTATGAGTCTTGACGAACACGTTCAGTAATGGCCGCGCGAACCGCTCTCCGCGTAGGTCGTGCGTCCTCGCACGACGTCTTCGGCGAGCGGGGACGCTCGCCCTACGAAGAGCACTCGTCGCCGGGTTCTGATGACCGAATTTGTTCGTCTAAACTCATTAGACGGGATACCTACGCCGCATCCAGGACTTGCGAATCGTCGTCTCGCGTGATAAGATGCGGCCGGACACTGGAGACGCTATGACCGGTAAGACGTTCTTGAATC
>VGYL01000248.1 GCA_016872975.1 Planctomycetota bacterium | reverse complement strand
GTCCCAAGGGCAACTTCCCCATCAGTCCCCTCCAGAATAAGACGCTCTTTCGCATCTTTGCCGAGACGATCCAGGCGGTCACGCGCCGGTACGGGGCGACATGCCCCTGGTACGTGATGACCAGCCCGATGAACCACACACAAACGGTTGAGGTCTTCCAGGGCGAGAACTACTACGGGTTGGATGGCAGGGATGTCTTCATCTTCCAGCAGGGGACACTGCCCAACTTCGGGTTTGACGGGCGGATCCTCCTGGCGGACAAGGCCTGCCTCGCCCGCTCGCCCGACGGTCACGGCGGCTGCATCCGGGCCCTGGCCCGCAGCGGGGCCCTGGCCGACATGAAACGGCGGGGCGTCGAGTACCTCAGCTACTGGCAGGTGGACAATCCGCTCGTGAAGCTCTTCGATCCGCTGTTTCTCGGCCTGCACGCCCTGGACGGGGCCGAGATGTCGTCGAAAGCGGTCATCAAGAACGCGCCCAAGGAGAAGGTCGGCAACTTCTGCCTGGTGGACGGCAGGATGACCGTGATCGAGTACTCCGATCTGCCGGACGAGCTGGCTGAGCAGCGCCGGCCCGACGGCGCGCTGGCGTTCGAGCTGGGCAGCATCGCCATCCATATCATCGATACCGGCTTCGTCGAGAAGCTCAACCGCGAGGACTACACGCTGCCGCTGCACCGGGCGGTCAAGAAGGTCCCTCACATCGATCTCCAGGGCCGCCGTGTCGAGCCCAGGCAGCCCAACGGCGTCAAGCTCGAGTCCTTCATCTTCGATGCCCTGCCTTTGGCCCGGCAATCCATTGTCCTGGAGATCGTCCGTAGCGAGCAGTTCGCCCCCGTCAAGAACGCCACGGGCGAGGACAGCGCCGAGATGACCCGCCGGATGATGAGCGAGCGGGCCGCCGCCTGGCTGGAATCCGCGGGCGTGCCGGTCCCCCGCACGTCCGACGGCGCCGTCGAGTGCACGATCGAGATCGCCCCCGGCTTCGCGCTGGACCGAGAGGATGTGGCCGAGAAGCGGGAGCAAATCCCCACGATCCAGCCGGGGGATCGGTTGTACCTCGCTTGAGGCACGGGCATGCGTCGTCCGCAACGGTGCGAAGGATGGAAAGAGTGGACAGGATGGACTTGATGGACGTGTCCACATCGTCCACTTTGTCCACTGTGTCCATGGTGTCCATGAAAGGCAGCCACCAGCGGCCCGCCGTGTCCCTGCCTACTTCGCCGAAAACTTGTGCACCGTCAGACTGGTGAACTTCTGCCCCGGCTCCAGGACGGTGGAGGGGAAGCTCGGCTTGTTGGGCGAATCGGGATAATGCTGGGTCTCCAGGCAGAAAGCAGCGTGCCGGCCGTAGCGCTTGCCGGCCTTGCCGATGATCGAGCCGTCCAGGAAGTTGCCGGTGTAGAGCTGGACCGCCGGCTCCGTGGTCGTGATCTCCATGATGCGGCCGGTGGTGGGCTCATAGACCCGGGCACAGAACTTCAGGGCGTTCAGCGGGCCGTTGAGCACGAAGTTGTGGTCGTAGCCGTTGCCGAGCTGGCGGACGCGGGAGCCGAGGGCCTTGGGGGCGAGGAAATCCAGCGGCGTGTCCACCACGCTGGCGGTGACCCCGACGGGGATCAAGGTCTTGTCCACGATGGTGAAGCGGGTCGCGTTGAGCATCAGCTCGTGGCCGAAGACGTTGCCGCCGCCGCGCCGGGCCAGATCCCAGTAGGTGTGATTCGTGAGATTGAAAACCGTCTTCTTATCGGTCTCGGCCTCGTAGCTGATGCGCAGCTCGTCGTCGTTGGTCAGCATGTAGGTGACGGTGCAGCGCAGGTTGCCGGGGTAGCCCTCCGCGCCGTCCGGGCTCAGGTAGCCCAGCTTGGCCCACGCCTGGTCCTCGGTGGCGGTCGTTTCGACCGGCTTCCAGACGACCTTGTCGAAGCCCTTGATCCCGCCGTGCAGGTGGTTCGGCCCATCGTTGGCGGCCAGCTTGTGCTCGACGCCGTCGAGGACGAACCGGGCGTTGCCGATCCGGTTGGCGTAGCGGCCGACCGTCGCGCCGAGATACGCCTTCTGCTCCAGGTACTGCTCCAGGTGGTCGAAGCCCAGGGTGATATCGTCGAGCTTGCCGTGGCGGTCGGGGACCTCCAGCGATACGAGGATCGCGCCGAAGTTCGTGATCCGGGCCCGCAGGCCCTTGGCGCTGGTCAGCGTGTAGAGGAAGACGTCTTCCCCTTGCGCCGTCTGTCCGAATGGCTCTGTGCTGAAATTCATCCGTCCATTCTCCTATACTGTCAACTACGGGTTGCGAATGCCTCTGCGATTGCGGATTCGAGTCGCGCAGCTTTCTCCGTCCGTAATCGCCGCAGTGGGCAGTATACCGGTCTTGCCGCCCCGTGTCAAAAACCTCTCCAGGCCGCCGCGGGACGATGTGCGACTGCGTCTTGTAGGAGAGACGGCCTTGGTTCGTAGTGTGCTCGTAAGAGCATAAACAGAGAAACGCTGTACCGCTGAGGGTCTACGCGTTCGCTCCCCGTGCCGGCTCCACCCAGATGGGACTGGACCAGGCAAGCTGCTTATTGGCCTGGACGGCACGCAGGTAGTACCAATTCGCTTGCTCCCCGTCATCCACGTCCGCGACCTGGTAGGACGTGTGGTAGTGCTCGTGAAAGACCAGGCGGTGGAGCATGGCCGATTCCTTGGGGAAATCGCCGGTGAAGAGCATCTCGCCGCTTTCGGCCAGTTGCCCGAAGGTCTGCGCGAGCGACACCGCGGTCGGCCGGCGCAGCGAGACCGTCACGCGCGTCTCGGGATTGCCGCGGACCTTCAGCACGACCGCCTTGGTGGAGATGTCCTCGAACTGCTGACGCAGGGCGGTGAACGATTGAACCCGCAGGTGCTCGGCGGACCTTTCCACGATCTTATCCCTGCGAGTCTCATCGAGCGGGCCCGCCTGGAAGCACGTCTGCACGTCCTCCAATCGCCCACCCTGCACCCGGATGTCGATGTCCCAATCACAGGTGCGCGTCATGCTCAGGGCCGGCCAGGGACCCCAGCCATACTCGAACCGCAGCAGCACCGGCCGCTCCCAACTACGGCCGCTCGGCACGCGGTCCATGGGGAAGTTGCGATGGAGCACCCGGTTGTTCTTGAGGATCTCCACGCGATCGAGCTGGTCCCAGCCGGTGACGCTCACGGCCAAGTCCCGCTGTTTGGCATAGGGCATCTCGCTGCCCATGAGGCGGCCGTTGACCTGGAAGTCCAAACGGATGCGATCGCCCGTGACGGCGTAGGTCCGCCGGTGGCGGAGGGCGTCGAAGATCGCTTCGCGCGTCAGGTCCGTCGCCAGGACCGCCGCCAGACCTTCGCGGTAGCCGCCGGGATAGCCGAGATGATCGTCCGTGCTGGCGATCACGCCGAGCCGATGGCCCTGGGCAAAGAAGTGGTGCAGCGTGTTCTTGGTCCAGCGGCCGCCTTCGGTATGGCGGATGTAGGGATAGGCGGCCCGGTCATGTTCGGCATTGCCCCACTCGGAATAGACCTCGATCACCGGCGAGACCTCGGGATCGAGCCAATCGAAGTTCGCCCCGCGATGGCCCAGCCGGTTGGCGGGATGGTGCGGGATCATGATGGCCCCGTGCTCTTTGGCGAACTGCTGGAAGCGGCGCAGGTCGTCGAAGCGGACGCATTCCGCCTCGGCGGTCGGGAACAGGATGTGGTAATCGCCCAGGCTGGTGGAATGCCACTCGAATCCCGGGATGGCCACGAACTGCCCCGGGCGGTCGAACCTGCGCACCATCTCCAGGACCTCGGGCCAGCGTTTCTGCGTCACCTCGAATCCATCCAGCCACTTCTTCTCGATGCCGTTCTCGTACCGGCCGATGTCGTGCCAGTAGCCGTGGGGCGTGAAGGCGAAGAAGTCGAGGTGGTTGCGGGCGATCTCGAAGGCCCGTTCGAGCGAACCCTGGGCGTAGCCGACACTGCTGTGGTTGTGCAGGTCGCCGAAGTAGACCCGATAGTCGCCCACGCGCGGGGGGACGGAGGAACTGCCGGCAAGGCTCGCAGCCAGTCCCGCATGTCCCCAGGAGGCGAGGGACAGCGAACCTGCGGTCGTGCCCTTGAGGAACTCACGTCGCGTCATACCTGGTATCATGGTCGGTTTCCTTCACTGCTGGATATATGACTTATACCGCAGACGCTCCAAGACTCAACCTTTTTCCGGCTCATCCGGTTTGTGCGTACTCTGGGATAGAACTGTGGCCGGCGACGGGCGACTCTCTTGTGATCGCCCGGGTATCGCCGGCCCAGCCCGGAGGGCGAAAGGGGTCCCCCAACGCAAAATTCGGCCTGGTTCAGAACCGGGTAACAGCCTGGGTGGGTGGCAGCGGCAAGCGGAGTCTTCGGAGCTTGCCGATGGTCTTGCCTCTCCGCCATCGGCAAGGCCTGCGCAGAGCCTCCGGCCTTGCCGCTGCCACCCATCCTTTGGTACCCGAAAAGGCCGTTTCTTGAACCAAGCCCGAAATTCCGCGTTGGGGATCCCAAGCCCATGCCACGTAGAACCAGCTTTTCACGCACCCTCTGAAGGCGGGTCCAACAGGAAGACGGTGGGGCAAGCCCCACCCTACACGTCACCGATCTCGTTCATCGAAACTCATTAGACCGGGGCCGCGCAGGGCCCGGCCGGGACGCGCCGCGGTCAGGGCGCTGTGCTCGACGACCAGGCTGCCGTTCACGAAGACGTAATCGATGCCGTCGGGGTACTGATGGGGATCGGTGAAGGTCGCGCGGTCGATGATCCGGTCGGGGTCGAAGATCACGAGGTCGGCCGCCAGGCCGGGCCGCAGCAGGCCGCGGTCGTGCAGGCCCATGCGCTGGGCCGGCAGGGAGGTCATCTTGCGGACGGCCTCTTCGAGTGACAGGACCTTCTTCTGGCGGACGTACACGCCCAGAATGCGCGGAAAGGTGCCGTAGGAGCGCGGATGGGGCACCCCGGCGCCGAACTTGAGCACCGTCCCGTCGGACGCGACCATGCAGGCCGGATGCCGCAGGATGCGCTCGACGTCGGCGTCGTCCATACTGTGATACACGCACGAGACCGTGCCCCGCGCGTTCCACTGGACGACGAGGTCGGCGGCCCGGGCGGTCGTGGGCTCCACGCCCTGCTCTTCGAGGACCTGCCGCAGGCTCTTGCCGTTCAGGGAGGGGTCGAACGCGCAGGCGGCGACCACGATGCGGGCCGGATCTTCCGCGGCCCGGTCGTGGATCATGATGTCCACAATGGCCGCACGCAGCTTCTCGCGGTAGGCGGGGTCCTCCGCGTACCGGGCCGCGATGGTCTTGGCGCTCTCGGACTTGGCCCAGGTGGGCAGCAGAACGCTCAACCCGGTGCTGGAGGCGGTGTACGGGTACTGGTCGAGCGTGATGTCCAGGCCGCGGGCCCGCGCCTCGTCCACCAGGCGCAGCGTGGTCACGCTCTGGCCGCGGACCTCGAGTCCGGTGACCTTGTGGTGGGAGATGTCGCCCGGGACGCCGCTTTCCTGCGAGATCCGGATCAGCTCCGCGACCGCTTCGATCACGCCGCGGCCTTCCTCGCGGATGTGGGACATGTGCACCCCGCCGTAGTGCGCCACGACCTTGGCCGCCGCGATCACTTCCGCGGTTTCGGTGAAGGGGGCGTACTTCAGGCCGGTGGACATACCGAAGGCCCCTTCCTGCATGGCCTTTTCCATCAGGGCGCAGATCTGGCGGATCTCGTCCTCGGTCGCGGGACGGGCCTGCGCGCCTTTCATGCTCCGGCTCCGCATGGCGTTGAAGCCCGCCAGCAGACAGACGTTCGGGCCCAGGGGCAACCCATCCAGCGTTCGCAGCGCAGCCCCCATGTCCACCACGCTCCCGCCGCACGGGCCGCCCACCAGGGTGGTAACGCCTTGCCGCACTACCTGTTGGCCGTCAGGGGATTCCAGCAGGCCCCGTTCGCAATGGTTGTGGACATCGATGAAGCCGGGACAGACAATCCGCCCGCCCACATCGATCACGCGACCCGCTTCGGCCTGTAGCCTGGCTCCCACGGCCTCGATCCGGTCGCCCCGAATCAGCAGACTGCCCCCGTACCACGGATTCCCGGCGCCGTCGACAATGCGGGCATTCGTGATAAGCATGGACGGCTCCGCGCTCGCGCTCGCCGCGCAGGCGGTCCAGGCAAGCATCGTAGAAAACAACACCGCCAGCAGGAATGAATGGGTCACAGATCTTTTTGTCATGATGTCACACTTAACGCCAAACAAGATTCGGGAATCTTCTGGCCTGCCTGCTCAAGCAACACACCCAACTCGTCCAGATCGTGGGTTCTGGGAAAGGGCACCCCCAGAGCACATAGCCAAGCCTTCAAGGCTTTTTCCACCGCCTGCTGGACGTGAAATCCGAAGATTTCCTCCGAAAAGACCGCCGGGTCTTCCATGCCGCGCAAAGCGCGATGATCCCTTTCGGCCATGGCCATGAGGCTTCCGGCTTGCTCAAGATCTCTCATAGAGGAGCTTCCCTTCCTTGACCGCGTGCGCGACGATGTGATTGAGAGAGTCCTCCCACTTCTCAAATTCGTCCTGGCTGTAGACCAGGATGTCCTTGGGAACGCGGAACGGACGCAGGGCCTTGCGGATGCGCTTGAGCTCGGACCAGCGGGTGCGCTCCGGCCCGAACGTCTCGTCCTCCACGATCAGTAGATCGACATCGGATTCGGCCTTCTGGTCTCCCCGAGCGCGCGAACCGAAGAGGTAGATCCGGCGCGGCCCGACCTCTTCAACGATCGCGTCTACCATCTCCCCGATCAACTGCTCCGACAGCCTCACCATGGTCATCTCCTCGCACGGCCAATCCTCGGGGCGCTGTTATGACCCCTCCGGACACGCCGGGCACGGCACGGCCTACGCGCGCCAGGGGCGCTGGCGGGCGGGGTTGGCGCTCAGGAGGTTCCGGGCGAGGATCGTGTCCTCGCGGACCTGGAAGTCGAACATGCCGGCGCAGATGAAGTCGGCCCCGCTCTCATAGGCGTACTTGAAGCCCGCGCGCGGGTGGATCGCGCCGGCGGCCATGACCTTGTAGGCGATCCAGGGCTTGGTCACGGTCTGCATGAACTCGACGGTCTTTTCCGGCTCGAGGCACCAGATGTTGTCGTGTTCCGGCTGGCGGTTGGCGGACCAGTACTGGCGGCTGTGCAGGGTCTTCATGTAGAAGTCCGGATCGACGCCGGCCTTCTCGCAGGCGATGGGGACCTCGACCAGATGGCCGCCGATGCCCGCGACCACGCCCTGCTCCTTGACGAACTGCACGGCCTTGGCGAGCACGTCCACCTTGCCCTCCCGGACGAACCGGTCACAGACCCCTCCGTGGACGAAGGCGCCGACCGCCCCGTGATCGACGGCCCGCTTGAGGTCGGTGAAGTTCTCCGGCGTGATCTGGACCTGGGCGATCCACTGGAGCTTGCCGCCGCGCTCGTGCCAGTACTTGTCGAGCAGCCCGAGGACGTGATTGTCCAGGCGCAGGATGGCCGTGTTGATGCCGCACTCCTCGCACAGCTCCCAGGTCTCGAAGACCTTGGCATCGGTGAAGTACTGCCGCAGCAGGCCGGAGACGTAGATCAGGTCCCGGCTGTGGGCAAAGCCGCTGGTCAGGTTGCCCCCGACGATCAGCCGCGTCACGTTCAGCTTGCCGAGCTTGCCCATGGGCATCGCCCCGGCCGCCCCAACGGCCCCTTTTTCTCCTTTCTTCTGCGCGCCTTGGGCCAGCAGGGCCTTCTCCTCCAGGCTCAGGGCCACCGCGCCCGCGGCGGAACCCGCCAATGACTTCCTCAGGAACTCCCGACGATCCAGCTTCTTCGACATGTTGCACCTCGATCCGATGAATCTCCTGCGGCGCGGGCCGGAACCCCGCCCGGCGTGCCGACGCGCGTTCAACCTCATTATAGGGCCGCGGCGGCCCCTTGTCCAGCCAACCATCCCGGCACCGAGCCGCTTGCGTTGTGTGGGAATGGCCTAAATCAGGGCGTTGGCGCAGAGGGACGCGGAGGGCTTCCCCGCAGACAGGGCCGATTTCAGCCGAAATCTCGCCCCACCCGATATTGTTTCGGATTTTTCGACCGGATGGGGGTTGACGCGGGGATATCTTGCGGTGTAGAATGCAGTCACCGAAAGAAAGGAGGCTTTGCATGCGAATCGCAATCACCAAACCTTTGTTTGCCTGGGACAGTCTGGAAGACAGTCCCAGCCTCAGCACGATCCAACAACTGCTCGCGACGCTCCCGGACGGACGGCTCTTGCAAGGGCTGCGGGACTATCGCGGCCGGGGCCGGGACGACTACCCCGTCTCGGTCCTGTGGGGCGTGGTGCTGCTGCGGATTCTCCTGCGGCACGTCAGCTTCGAGGCGGTGCTGGCGGAGCTGCGCCGCAACGCCGGTCTGCGGGAGCTGATCGGGATCACGTCGGAGCAGAAGGTTCCCAAGGCATGGAACGTGTCCCGATTTCTGGAGGTGTTGGGGCAGGAACCTCATTGCACGCACCTGCAGAAGATGTTCGAGGAGATGGTCCGGCATCTGGGACAAGTGGTGCCGGATCTGGGGCGAAACACGGCCGGGGACTCGACGGCGTTGCACGCCCGTGGGACCCAAGACGCCCAGACGGTGGCGGCCGAAACGGCCGCGGGTCTGCCGCAACCGACGGCGGGCCGCAAAGAGTACACCGACGCCGAAGG
>VGYL01000247.1 GCA_016872975.1 Planctomycetota bacterium | reverse complement strand
AGACGCTGCACCACCGTATAGGCCGGCGGCATCCCCGGCTCGGCGTAGAAACGCGGCACCTCCCGGACCTCCCAGCGATGGACGGTCCGCCCCTGGCGCTCGTGCTTCTCATATTTCACCGTGCCGTCCACGGCATCTTTGAGCACCGTGTGAACCAGAGGCCGCTCCTGCGGCGCATGCACCTCGTAGACCGCGTGCTTGATGGGCGCCGTCGATTCGAACACCTGGTAATCGTCCCAGGTGTCCGGCATGTAGCGTCGCAGGATCTGCTGCCGCGTGACGATGTGGACCATGTCGCCGATCTCGACGCCGGGCACGCCGACCTGCAGGATCTTGCTGCTCGGATCGTAGATGTTGGCGGACATCTGGCCGCGGTCGATCATTACCCGGCTCTGCCGGGCGATGTCGACCGGCACCACCGACCCATCCGGCTTGATCAGCTCCAACGCGCTCACCTCAACCGTGAAGTACGGCAGCAGAAAACGGAAGGAGAGCCCCTGCCGCTCCCGCCGGCCTTTCTCCGTGAGCACCTTCGTGTAATTGTCCGACCACGTAACCCCGGTGCCGTCCGGGCGGTACTCGCAGATCGTGAGATCATCGACCTGGACGACATCGGCGTTGGGATACGCCTCCGGCGTCACCGTCGCCGCCGACGTGATAACCTGCTGACGATCCAGCCGCGTCGGAAGGGCATCCCGCCCCTGCGTGGCGAGGGCGTCCCGCCCTTGTGTGTCGCGGGCATCCTGCCCGCGCTCCGAGGACGGCCTCGCCGCGGCGCGCCGCGGCGCGTCGGCCTCGACACGGGCCGCCGCAGCGTGGGCTGCACCCGCCGGAACCGTCGCATGCACAGATGCGGATACGGTGGGCGAAGCCCACCCTACTGCTGCCGCCGTGCCCAAGCAGACAGTCACTGCCAGAACAAGAACTGTACTCCTTCGCCTTTCCATAGCGAACCCCCTGTTACGCAAAGTGTCTCTATCGGATCGGAATCTTCACCGTGCCAGGCCGGCAGCGTAACCGCAGAACCACCCGAAGTCAACCTTCTCGCCCTACCGTTGGTTCTTCAGGCTCTTCCGTGTGGTGCGATTCGCCTTGTGGGTGCGGAGTTCCACCTTAGGAGTTTTGACGAACAAGTTCGGTAGTCGGAACCCGACGACGGGCGCTCTTCGTAGGGCGAGCGTCCCCGCTCGCCGCAGAGATCGTGCGAGGACGCACGACCTACGCAGAGAGTGATTCGGGCGGCCATTACCGAAGTTGCACATCAAGACTCATTAGGCGGGTCTGAAATTCCGGAGACACCATACTTATTGCGACGGGTCCTTGCAGGCAAGTCGGGTCCACATGGCAGAAGGCGGCGAATGGCGTCTGCGGCCTGGTACGGCATTTCGCAAGTCCTGAGATCATAGGGTAGAGATTGCTTCGTCGCTGAAGCTCCTCGCAATGACATACTGGGGCGCCCGATGTCATTGCGAGCGAGGCTCGGCGAGCGCGGCAATCTACCACCCATAGTCGCAGTACTTGTGAAACGCGGCCTAGCCCGCCCGCCGGTGGCTCGAAAACGGAGAACTCGCGTCTCAACGGAGAGAGACCGGAACCATGACGGATTCGCAGATCTCGGCGATTTACGCGATACTCAACGCCCGCTCCACTTCGGCCGGAAACTCCACGAGGATGAACTGGCTGCGATGATAAAGGTAGTCTGCGCCGCTTTCGTCGATCACGCGCAGGAAGTCGTCCCTGGCGGCTTCTTCATCCGGCAGGACTTCATAGATCTTCCGCACGATCAGCGAGGCCTCGTAATCGGTATTATCAACGCACACAGCAAATTGTCTGTTGGGAGTACTCATTTCAGTCCAGGTACCGATTTGGCCGACAATGTCGAATCTCACACAGACAGCTTACCAGATGCCCGGCGAGAAGACAACTTCTTCCTGTAACATCGAGAAACTCTCGGAGCGCGGGGTCCTGGCCTACTGGGTGGGGACCGACCGGCGGTGCAATCTCACCGCCATCACGCGATCGATCTCGGCCATGAACTCGGCGATCCGGTTCTTGAGCTCCGCCCCGCTCTGGCGGGCGAGCTCGAAGGCCGGCGTGCGGTCTGCACGCCCGCGGGGGTCAGGTCGAGCGACAGCGCTTTCGGGATATCCTGTAGTCGTCTCAGGAAGGGTTGGCACGCGTCATTCATGACGCGGGCCGTACCGCGCAGGAGACCATAGTTCTCCTGGAATTGCCCGGAGGAATTGGCGTCTGCGGGACCACCGGCGGATGGCAGACAATGGGGTGCGGGAGACGGAATTCTTAATGCAATCGGGGGGCTTTGCCGTTATAACGGCAGGGAAACCAGGGATCGCCTGAGGGTGGTCACGTGGCTTTGGGTGCTGGTTCTGAACGGACGTTCACGTTGAGAAGAGAAAGGAGACCTGACTCATGCCGATGCGGAAAGCGTGTTCGGTGGCCCTGTTGAGCCTGCTGGTGGCCGCCGCCGTTGGGGACTGGGGTCTGGGGACGCGGGCATCGCAGAGCAGTCTTCCCATCCCGACGGCTGTCCCGCCGGGCGGGATTCGGGCCATCACGCGGCCGAGCGCGGACATCACGCAATCGTTCGTGCAGCCGGGCCGGATCGCCCACGTGCCGGTCAAGGAAGGGGATGCCGTCCGGGCCGGCCAGGTCCTCGTCCGGATGGACGACGTGGCGGAACAGATCCTGCTCGCCCAGCTCGAGGCCCAGAAAGAGGACCTGATCCAGGTCCGGGCGAGCGAAGCGTCCCTGGCGCAGAAGAAAGTGGACCTGGCCAAGCTGGAGAAAGCCGCCGCCAGCAACGCCGCGACCGCCCTGGAGGTCGAGCATGCCCGGCTGAACGTGACGATCGCGGAGCTGGCGCTGGAGCTGGCCCGGTTCGAGCACGAGCAGGCGGGCCGGAAATACCAGGAGCACAAGACGCGGGTCGAGCACATGGAGCTCAAGAGCCCCATCGATGGCCGGGTGGAGAAGATCGAGGTCGAGGTCGGCGAGTGCGTCAATACGACGACGGAGGTCATTCGCGTGGTGCAGACGGACCCGCTGTGGATCGATGTGCCGGTCCCGCTGGTGCAGGGGCTCGATCTGAAGATCGGCGGGACGGCTCGAGCGGCCTTCGGCGGGTCCGGTAAGCAGGCCCGCACCGAGGAGGGACGGATCATCTTCGTCGCCGCCGTCGCGGACGCCGCCAGCGGCACCTTGCGGGTGCGCCTGGAGGTGCCGAACACAACCCGGCGACCGGCGGGCGAGCACGTGCTGGTGGCGTTCTGAGAACACCAGGGACACCAAATGCGGGAAGGACCCGAAATGCAGCATTCGACATTCCGAGCACGACAACAGGGAAGAAGATCCCAGATTCCAAGAACCGCCAAAGGCCCAAGCACCAAATCCCAAGCACCAAATTCCAAACAAATCCAAAATTCAAAGCACCAAGGTTCAAAACGGGCAGAGCCCGGTCTGTGGTTTTGGTCATTGGGATTTGGGATTTTGAATTTGTTTGGGATTTGGAATTTGGTGCTTGGAATTTCCGGCGCTTCGCCGGCGTTGTGGTCCCTGGTGCTTGGAATTTGCCTTCTCTCGGCCGGTTGCGTGTCCGATAAAGTCGGCAACGACACGACTCTGACCGCCTATCAGCAGAAGCTGGTCCGGCAGGGACCGCAACAGCGCCAGGACATGAGGGGCCAAGACCCCGCGCAGGCGGTGGGACTGCTCCGGCCCGTCGAGCCCGGGGAGCCGGCCCTCGGCACTCTCGAGATTGGCGTCGATCCCAACACCGGACACCGGAAGGTCCCGCTGACCCTGGAACAGGCCATCATCCGGGCGCTGGCCCACAGTCCCGAGATCCGGGTCGTCAGCTTCGATCCCGAGATCGCCCGGCAGGAGATCCGCCGGGCCGCCGGCGCATTCGATCCGGTGGCGTTCGGCCGCGCCTCGTACGACGACCAGGACGCCCCACAGAACAGCCTTTTCCAGGCGGGCGAGTCAGAGACGCGGCTGTTTGAATCGGGGATCCGCCAGAGAACCGTACTCGGCACCGAATGGTCCGCCAGCTACCTGTTCACCCGGAATTGGGACGATCTCTCCTTCCGAGCACTGTCGACACGATACGAGCCCATGCTGGCCTTTCAGCTCCGGCAACCCCTGCTGCGCGATGCGGGGCCGCGAGTGAATTTCGCGGGCGTCGATATTGCCCGGTTGGAGCATGAGGTTGCCCTGGTGGGCTTTCGGGACCGAGCGGAGAATGTTTCCGGCCAAGTGATTGCCGCGTACTGGCGTCTGGCGCAGGTCCGGCGGATTCTGGAGATTCAGCAGGAGTTGGTCGAGCAGACCCGCCAAACGCTGCGCAAGGTCGAGGGGCGACGGGAGATCGATGCCACGGACGTACAACTGATGCAGGCGCTGACCTATGCCAGGATTCGGGAGGCCGACTTGCTGGAGATCCGCAAGCAGGTGCTGGACGCGCAGGATGCGTTGGTGCGTCTGCTGGCCGACCCGCAGGTCAACACGACCAGCGACGTGACCATCGTGCCGACGACCGTGTTCCACGACGCCAACGAGCCGCCCGATCCGGCCACGACGCTGGAGGGGGCCCTGGCGGCCGCGGTGGTGCACAATCCCGCCCTGCAGGAGGCGCGGCTGAGGATCGAGGTGGCGGACATCAACGTGCGCGTGGCGCAGAATCAAACGATGCCCCGGCTCGACCTGGTCGGGTCGGCCCGCCTCCAGGGTCTGGCGGGCGAAAGCAGTGCGGCCCATCAGCAGTTGAAAGAGACCGAGTTCCCGAGCTATGGGGTGGGTGTGACGTTCGAGTACCCGCTGGGCAACCGCCAGCGGGAAGCCGAGCACACCCGCCGGCGGCTGGAGCGGCGCCGCGCGGTCGCCGTCCTTCATACCGCGGCGGACCAGGTCGCCGTCCAGGTGAAAGAACGGACCCGACAGGTGCGGACCACCTGGGAGCAGGCCGGCGTTCAGAAAGAGGCGGCCCAGGCCGCGGCGACGCAGTTGAAAGCCCTGGAGGAGTCCGAGCCGATCCGAGAGCGGCTGACCCCGGAATACCTGCTGGTGAAGCTGCAAGCGCAGGAGACCTATGCCCAGACCCAACGCGCCCAAGTCAGCGCCCAGGCCGAATTCCACGTCGCGCAAGCCGAGCTGGCCCGGGTCACGGGGACGGTATTGAGGCTGCACCGCGTCGAGGACGCACTGACGACCCTCGTCACGACGACGAGCACTCCGGAGGAACCACGGAAGCAGCCGCCTGCCAGAGGAGATCTGCCGGAGGTGACGCCCGCCGGATTGAGCTATTCGCGGCCGGCGAAACTCAAGTGATCGTCCAGCCAGTGGTCCGCCTGGATCACGGTCTTGCGCCGGCGCAGCGCCAGCCGGTCGGCCCGCCACTGGGCGTACCGAAATGCCGTGCGGGTCAAGGGGGATGATATCTCTGCGGTCGCTTTCTGCTCCTGCCCCTGTGCCGCGTCTTCCCCCTCGGCGCGGGCGGTGGGCTGGCGCCTCTTCAGGAAGTTGACCAGACTGCGCGCATAGCGCGACACGAACTCATCCTCCAGCGACACGACGGCCTGGGCGCTGCCGGGATCGCCCTGGCGGGCGCAGCGGCCGAAGAGCTGGCGGTCGATCCGTCCCGACTCGTTGCGCTCGGCGGCGATCACGTGCAGGCCGCCCAAGGCGGCGATTCCCGGACCCAGCTTGATGTCGGTCCCGCGTCCGGCCATGTTGGTCGCCACGGTGATCCAGCCCCGCTGGCCGGCTTGGGCGACGATCTGGGCCTCTTCCCGATGGTGGACCGCATTGAGCACCCGGTGCTCCAAGTCCTGCTCGGTCAAGAGACGGCTGAGGTATTCGCTGGCCCGCACGCTGCGGGTACCGACCAGGATGGGCCGGCCGGTCGCGTGCACGCGGACGATCTCGGCGACGATCCTCTGCCACTTGGCGGCCTCGTCCGGGAATACGAGATCGGCCAGGTATTGCCGCACGCAGGGCCGGTTGGTCGGGATGACGACCACGGGCAGATGGTAGATCTGCCAGAACTCCGCCGTCGCTTCCTGGGCCGTACCCGTCATGCCGGCCAACCGGCCGTACATCCGGAAGAACCGCTGGAAGCTGATCCGCGCGTACGTCTCCTTGGGCGGCGTGACCTCGATCTGCTCCTTGGCCTCGACCGCTTGGTGCAGGCCGTCGCGCCACTGGCGGTCCGGCATCAACCGCCCGGTGAACTCGTCGACGATGACCACCTTGCCCCCCTCGACGACGTACTGGTGGTCGCGCCGATACAGTTCCTTGGCGGTGAGCGCCTTGACCAGCAACTCCTGGCGGCGCCGGGCCCCGCGCCACAGACCGCCGAAACCGGCACAGAGGTCGGCGAGGCGTCTTTTGCCCGCTTCCGTCAATTCAACTTCCTGGTAGCGAGTGTCTATCCGATAGTCGTCCTGAAGCTGCAATTGGGCGGCCAAGTGGGCGGCCTGCTCAAAGGCCTGCGTCTGCTCGGGATTGGGACCGGGCCCGGAGATGATCAGCGGCGTCACCGCCTCGTCGATCAGGATGGAATCCGCCTCGTCGATGATCGCGTAGGGGAGGCCCCGCTGCACGAGGGCGTCCAGCGCGGGCCGGCGCGTCCCGCTCATCCGGTCGAGCAGCGCCGCTGCCAGGCCGCCGCAACGTCCCAGGTTGAGGCGATCCCGCAGGAAGTCCGCGGTGACCTCCTTGTTCGTGCAGTAGGTGATGTCCGCCGCATAGGCCGCCCGGCGATCCTCGTCGAGCATGCCCTGCTCCACGTGGGCCACCTTGAGGCCGCAGAAGTGGTAGATCCGGCCCATCCACTCGGCGTCGCGCTTGGCCAGATAGTCGTTGACCGTGATGATATGGCAGCCCCGGCCCCGCCAGCCGGCAACCGTCGCCGGCATCGTGGCGGTCAGGGTCTTGCCCTCGCCGGTCGCCATCTCCGCCACGCAGCCGGCCTCCAGGGCAAAGGCGCCGGCGATCTGAACCGGGAAAGGCCGCTCCCCGATCTGGCGCTGCGCGACTTCCCGAATGAGAGCGAAGGCCCGGTCGAGGTCCTCCCGGGTGTCGCGCCGGCGCCGGAACGTCTCGCGCAGCGGCTCGATCGCCTCTTTGAGTTGCGCGCCGGACATTTCGGAGTACTGCTTTTCCAGCGCCAGGACGGCTTCGGCCCGGGCGAGAAACCGCCGCTGGCGCGGCCGACAGCGCTGGGTCAGACCCAGTCCCGCATCCCAAACCGCGTCCAGTCCCTTGGCCAGGGGCCGGTCCACGGCCCGTTGGTCCAACATGCGCCACGTGCTGCTCGGGATCCGGGCCATCTCAGATATGGAATCTCCGCTGGAAGAGCTGGCGGCCGTAGTGGTAGATCTGGGCCGCCAGGGGTTTGGGCTGCAATCGGACCCGGACCACGACGCGCTGGCCGGTCAGCCACTGGTCCGGTTGGTCGAGTTGGGGACGGATACGGATCTCGAAGAACTTCTCGGCGGTCCTGGTGCCGCTGGGGTCGCGCACGTCCACCGCCATCGATCCGCCTACGGCATAACCGAGGGCCTGCGAAGGCAGTTGCTCCTGCCCCGCCGGGAAGATCTTCTCGATCGTGCCGGTCATGGTCGGGTCCGGCCGGCCATGGGCGCGGATCTCAACGTCCCGGGCCGCCTGCTCGATCAGCAAAGCCGCCACATTCTGGCCGGCCGTGGCACGGACCATCAGGTCATCCAGATCCGCCACGACCCCGAGGGCCTCACCGCGGCGCAGGAACCGGCCCTTGGCAAACTCGATCTCCGGCGCGATCCAGGTGCCCGCACAGGGCGCTGTCAGGCGCAGCGCGGCAAGCCGCTGCCGGACGCGGGCGATCTTCTCGTCCAGGGCCGCCAATTGCTCGTCGAGAATCTGGGCCGCCGCCACTTCTTCCAGTACGGCCCGTTGTCGTCGCACCTCCAGGGCCCGGCGCTCGGCGAGCAGGCTCTGTCTCTCGGCCTCCAGGGCCGGGTTCATCGCCTCGATCAACGCCGCGGATGAGGAAGAAGGTGAGACGTAGGGTGGGGCTTGCCCCACCGGTTCGTGGCGTGTCGCTACATCGGATTGATGGGGCAAGCCCCACCCTGCCAGGATCGGTGGGGCAAGCCCCACCCTACCAGTTGCCGGGGACACCTTGGTTTGCGAAGGCAGAAAGCCGGTGACAAAACCATCGGTTTCGGCGTGAACGATCGCCAGGCCCTGCGGCTCCACAATCCCCTCGATCCGACGGTGATCGGGCAGGCGAATCAGGCCCAGGGCTACCAACAGGACCAGCAGGATGACCGCGGTGGAACCGCCCGCCCGCGGCCGATTGCGGGCCAGCTCCGCGCTGGTGGCCAGGTAGTGGAAGAACTTGCCGACCGGGGCGATCAGCCAGGCGACGATCCCGGAAAACGCCAGGATCGGCACGAGGAAGAACAACATCTCCGGCAACCGGCTGTTGAGAAAGAGAAGAATCCGTACGGAGATGTACAGGCGATAGACCGTGGAAAGGGTCCCATAGGAGATGAACCAGAGGCGCTCGCCGACCGTGTACGCCGGGTTCCACAGGCGTTTGAGGCCCCAAATATAGCGCCGGCCGAGATAGGACAGGTACTGGCGGCAGCGCTGGGCCAGGTTGGGGATCTCGATCAGGTCGGTCAGCACGTAGTAGGCGTCGAAGCGCAGCAGCGGGTTGCCGTTGAACAGGATT
>VGYL01000246.1 GCA_016872975.1 Planctomycetota bacterium | reverse complement strand
TACAGGCTGTGGCGGAGAAATCGGCCGGCCTTGCCGAAGGCCCTGGCCAGTTCCTCCGGCGCCGCGGCATGGGTGAAATTGCAGCGTCCGCCGCCCGTGAGCAGGAGCTTGCGTCCGGCGGCGGCATTGGTCTCGACGACGTGGACCGGTCCCCGGCTCGCGGCGGCATGGATCGCCGCCATCAGTCCCGCGGGCCCGGCCCCGATGATGCAGATCGCGGTCTTCATGGGGTCTCTGGGTCTCCTGAATCCTTCAGATTTCCGGGAAGACGAAGGACCTGAAGGACCCCAGGGATCTCAAGGGCCGGCATCGCCATCCGGTAACCTCCAACTGTCCGTTCTGCAAGCTTCCGGCTCCCACTGCGCCTGCCTCAGCGCATCGCGGCCAGGCCCAGGATGCGCGGATCGTCCCGTCGGACCCGCAGGGTCACCCATTGTCGGGTGTCCGTGCCGAAGTACTCCATCAGGCCGACCAGCAGGAAGTTGCTGGAGTCGCGCAACTCGGGATCGCTGCGGCCGGTGACCGCCTCTCCGATCCAGACGGGCCGTGTCCGGTCCCGGACCTGCTCGGTCTGCGCGAAGAGCCGCATGTCCATCCAGTGGGCGTAGACCGTTTCGATGTACGGCACGTAGGTCGTGTAGCCGTAGCCGAAGCCGCGGAAACGCCCGCCATAGAATCCGTGGAAGGCCCCGAAGGGCCGGGTGACCGGCATGTAGTCCATGACCCGTGTCGAGTCGATCCCCGCGCGGAACGTCAGCACGTAGTCGGCGTCCTCGGGCCTTTCGACGGGCGTGTAGCCGCGTTCCTCCAGCAAGGCTCCGATCCGTGCCGCGATGGCGCCGGCCAGAATCGGATTGCGGGAATTCGGGTCGGTGGCGACGTAGATCGAGGCCGGGGCGGCCAGCGGTTCCCGGAACTCGGAGAAGGTGTTCACGTGGACGCGATGCGTCGGAGCACAACCGGCTCCCGCCACGGCCACCAGGATGAGTACGACAACGTATCTGTTCATGTCACGGTCCTTTCGTCGAGACGAAGATCACACGTGTTCGGCACGCCTATTCTTACGGCAGACCCGCGAGAAATCAATCGGCGGGAAATGAGGAAAGTCATTAGGCAAAAGCTGCACCCACGTTGGGTCTCTTGCCGCTCCGGCACGCACCCCGCGGCCAGCGTAGCAGCATTAGGGGGGATGATCGGGAAAAGGCTGACGAATACCGTGTCCGCCAGCCGTGATTTTCAACGATGTCGATAGATGGAAGAAGAGGTGCATCATGCATGAGAAAACCAACGTGATCCGGATCGGCGGCATGGCGATTGCCCTGCTGGCGCTCTCGGCCGGCGTTCTCCAGGCCCGGATCCAGGCAGATCCACGAGCCCCGCACGAGCCCCGGACCGCGGCGGCAGAACCGGCGACAGGATCTCAGCCGCGGCTCGAATTGGCCGGCGACCTGATCGGCGCCCGGGTGGTCGATCACCAGAA
Organism: Planctomycetota bacterium; assembly: GCA_016872975.1. GTDB lineage: Bacteria > Planctomycetota > Phycisphaerae > Sedimentisphaerales > Anaerobacaceae > PLanc-01. The sequence goes on along the minus strand of VGYL01000246.1, from coordinate 7,267 downwards.
CAAATGGCTGGGAACGATCCAGGAGATCGTCCTGACGCCCAACCGCGACGCCGTCGACTATGCGGTGTTGTCGTATGGCGGGTTCTGGGGCGTTCTGGAGAAGCGTTTCGCCGTGCCCTGGAACCAATTGCAGCTTCGGCCGCAGGAACCGGTCTTCGTCCTGAACGTCGATCGGAAGGACTTCGATCAGGCCCAGGGGCTCGGCAGGGATTTCCTGCCGGCGACGGCGCACGAGGACTGGCTTGGCATAGAGCCCGGCGTCGGTGCGGCGGCGCAAGCGGCGCCGGACCTGGAGCATAGGAGACTGAGCCGGCTGGTCGGCGTGACCGTCCGGAATGGACAAGGTGAGACGCTGGGGCAGTTGGAGGACTTCGTCATCGACGCCGACCCGGGCGCGATGGCCTATGCGATCCTATGGATTCCGCGCGACCTGCCGGACCTGTTGGAAAGGGATCTGGCCGCGGTTCCCTGGACGGCGCTGGAGATCCGGCCCGACGTGGGGACGGCACGCCTGGATGCGGACCGGCAGACGCTGGAAGCGGTCGCGTTCCACGCGCGCAATTTCCCGGACCTCGCGGATGCCCAGTACAGTCGCCAGTTGCATGCCCGGTTCGACGTCACGCCGTACGGGCAGGCCCTCGGGTTCCTCCCGGCGGAGCCGCAGCCGCAAACACCCTGACGCCGCTACAGGCGACCGGCAGATAGGCAAACACCGCACGGCGGTTACGCCTTTTACCGTACCGGCAGACCTCTGGGCCGCGGCGTAGGGAGTGTAGGAGTCATGGAAATTGTGGACATGACAAAACAATCAAAGAGGCTGACGAGCTTGGTTCTCTCGTCGGCCGTGACTGTTTGGCGTCTCTCGGAAGAGACGCGGAGGTGTATCATGAACGGAACAAGGAAATGGGTCGGGGTGAGCTGGATGGCAGTGGCTCTGCTGCCATTGTTGATAGGCGTTGCTATGGCCGTCAATACCGCTCCACCTCAGACCAATCAAACGACCGAACACGATGGACAAATCGCAACAACACCGACACCAGGCCAACTCCAGCAATTCCAACCCAAGCTGGAACGAGCCAAGCCGCCGGACGCCGAAGCCTTCGCCGCGCTGTTGCGGCAGCGCTATGGCAGCACCCGGCGGATGATGGCGGCCTGCGGCGGCCTTCACCACGACGGGCCGCCGATCGACGCCTCCCGCTGGACGGACAACGGGCAGAAGAAGTGGGCGTTGGCCGGATTGATCGTGCTCTGGACCGCCCGCCAGTGGCAGCAACACCCCTCGGCGTTCCCGTGCAGGCTGGTGGAAGACTGATCACGCCGCAGCGCCTCATGCCGATTCTACCTGGGTCCCTCAGACCCTGATCCCGTGTTGGGTGGCAGCGCGAAGGCATGAGAGCGTGTGTGAGAAGTGGCACGGGCATCCTACCCGTGGGCTTCTGTGGCATCGGCATCCCGCCGATGATTCATGGGCTGGAAGCCCATGCCACCTTGAACTGGCTTCTCGGGGTGGCATCGTCAAGCGGAGTCTTCGGAGCTTGGCGATGGCGGATTTCCCATGCGCCGGCCCATCGCCAAGGCCTACCGGCCTTGACGATGCCACCCGTTTCACGCACCCTTTACGGCTTTGACGATGGCTCTTTCCTAGCGCGGCCTTCGGCCGCAACCAAAAAGATGTCCGAATGTGTGGTAGAAGTTCCTGACAAAGACTCTATGTGGCCGAGCTTTTGCAGCGGCACAAACCATCGTCAAGGGCGGAGCCCTTGGCGATGCCACCCAGATTTGCGATTGCCAAGTGCAGTGTCACCGGCAATGTCATCCAGATTGCGAAATCCTCAAGTGGGATCGGTATCAGTCGTCGTGGGCTTGTTTTCCAGGGCGCGGGTCTTTCTCACCCGCGCCGCGGGACTTCCACGATTCCGATCTGCCTGTCAAAATCCGCGCCGTGAGCGAGGATCGCACCGCCGGCGTCCGCGGCGACGCTGTGTCCGCCATAGGTCCGGCCGGTCCAAGAACCGTGGGCGATCTGGCCGACGAGGTTCGTGCCGACGACGGGGGCGCCGACCACCCGGGCGGCATTCGATACGATCCGCTCAAGCTGCTTGCCGTGCGCGGGCCAGGCCTCTTCCTCGGCGGCGTAGCCGTAGGGTACCAGGACGAGGTCGGGCCTCAGCGCCGCCATCCGTTCGAGAATCGCCCCCTCGTGGGTGTCGGCGCAGATCAGTACGCCGATCCGGCCGAACTGCGTCGCAACGACCCGGACCTCCTCTCCGGCCGAATAGGGCGGCGTCATCAGCTCGCTGAGCAGGATGATCTTGCGGTGCTTCAGCAGGATCTGCCCCTCGGCGTCGAGGAGGAGCGCGGAGTCGTACAGGCGCTCTCCGTCCTTCTCGTCCAAGCCGATACACAGATGGACCTTGTACCGGGCCGCCATCTCGCACAGCCGCCGCGTGTCTTCTCCCGGGATCGGATGTGCCCTCTGGTGAGCATCCGGATTCACCCAGCCCAGGATGGCTGATTCCGGCAGGCAGGCAATCCGGGCGCCCGCCCCGGCGGCTTCCGCCACCGCTCCCTCGATCCGCGCGAGGTTCCCCCGCCGGTCCCCATCCAGGCAGACGATCTGGCACATGGCAATCCGAACGGTATTCATTCGTTGACTCCTGTCAATTCCACGACGAACGCAGCGTGGTTGCACCGTTACCCGGTATGTCATTGCGAGGAGCGCAGCGACGAAGCAATCTCAACCCATCGCATGGGAGATTGCCTCGCCCGGGTGCCATGCCTGCGCCTCGTAGGCATGTCTACGCAAAGCCGTGGACAATGACATGCGCGGGAGTTCTCCAACGACATTGCTTTCGCCTTGCTGTGAATCTCATGTTGTTTTGTCCCCGCGACCACAGTAGACTGTCTGCCACGGATCTCGTGCCGGACCGCGCACGGATGCCGGATGATACTATGCGATACCCAGGGGAGTCATCCATGAAAAAGCCGCGAAACCTTGCCGTTCTGAGCCTCGCGATTCTGTGTTCGCTCCCGATGTTGTCGGGACATTCTGTCGTCCACGGCCAGGACGCGGCCGCCCGGGGCCGGATGACAGGCGGTCGCACGGGCTCGCCATCCGGGTGGATTCCGATTGTGGGCGATGGGATGAAAGAGCGAGGCTGGCAGTTGGGGACGTTCCCAAGCCGGACCGCCGGCGTCGTGGTCGGCTACTATTACTACCTTCCTCCCGGCTACGAAACCGATACGGACAAACGCTATCCCGTTATCTACTGGCTGCACGGTTTGGGCGGCTCGCCCGCCGGCGCCAATCCGGTCGTTTCGTTGCTCGACGCCGGGATCAAGGCCGGGACCGCGCCGGAGATCATTCTGGTCAGTTGCACCGACCCGAGCAAGCGGAGCATGTGGACGGATTCCAAAGACGGCCGCACCCCGGTGGAGACGGTGATCGTGCAGGAGCTGATCCCGCACATCGACGCCACCTTCCGTACGATCGCGACCCGCCAGGGCCGGGCGGTGGAAGGCTACTCGATGGGCGGCTATGGTGCCGCCTACCTCGGCTTCAAGTACCCGGATATCTTCGGCGTAGTTTCCATCCTCGCCGGTGCCCTGCATACGCCCGACACCCTGAACGCCCGACGCAACGAGATCTTCCTGACGGCCTTCGGCGGCGACGCCGAGTACGTCCGGGCCCGCTCGCCCTGGACCCTCCTGCGCCGCAACGCCGACGCCCTTCGTGACAGGACCTTCGTCCGCATCCACGTGGGCGAGAAGGACCAACTGCGCGAGTGGAACACGCAGTTCCATGAGCTGCTCGGTGAGCTGCGCATCGACCACACTTGGTCTGTCGTGCCCAACAGCACGCACAGTGCCACCGAGTTCTTCGCCAACTGGCCGGGCAACCTGTTCGACTTCTACCGCACCGCGTTCGCCGAGGCGGTAGCACCCCCGCGTGGCGAGGGCGTCCCGCCCATGCGTGTCGCGGGCATCTTGCCCGCGGCTCGAGGGCGGGACGCCCTCGCCACGAAGCCCCGCGGCCAGGAGCCTGCGCGCGATAGTGGCATGGGCGTCCAGCCCATGAATCATCGGCACGAGCTTGCCCCCGCGCAGGCGGGGGATGCCGATGTCACGAAGAAGCGCGGGCGGGACGCCCGCGACACGCAAGGGCAAGATGCCCTCGCCACGGCGGCCGGATTGCCGGCCGACGGGAAGGTGGAGGAGTCCCTCTACAAGAAGACACCGCAGGGCGACCTCAAGATCCACATCCATTTCCCGCCGGGTTGGACCGCACAGGACAAGCGTCCCGCCATTGTCTTTTTCTTCGGCGGCGGCTGGACTTCGGGCCGGGTCGAGCAGTTCGAGCCTCAGGCGCAGTACTTGGCTCAGCGCGGTATGGTGGCCGCCCGCGCGGACTACCGGGTCCGCAGCCGCCACGGCACCACCCCGGACCAGTGCGTCGAAGACGCCAAGAGCGCCGTCCGCTGGCTCCGCGCGAACGCCGCTGAGCTTGGCCTCGATCCGCAGCGGATCGTCGCTTCCGGCGGCTCGGCCGGAGGCCACCTTGCCGCCTGCGCCGCCACAATCCCCGAGGCCACTGTGGCATCTCCGCGTGGCGAGGGCGTCCCGCCCTTGCGTGTCGCGGGCATCCTGCCCGCGGTTCGAGAGCGGGACGCTCTCGACACAAAGGAACACGGACAGGATGCCCGCGACAAGGAAGAACGAGGGCGGGACGCCCTCGCCACGGCAACGCCGCAAGCTGAAGGCGAGGACCTGTCCATCTCCTCCCGTCCGAACCTGCTGGTCCTCTTCAATCCCGTGCTCGATACGGTGGCTCTCGGCGAGAAGTACGGCATGGGGGACATCGGCCGCCGGATCTCCCCGAACCACCACCTCGGCAAGGACCTGCCCCCGACGATCGTCTTCTTCGGCACCGAGGACCGCTTTCTCGACGGTGGCAAGGAATTCATCGCCAAGGCCGGAGAACTCGGCCTCCAAGCCCGGATGTATCTGGCCCCGGACCAGCCGCACGGGTTCTTCAACCGCTCTCCCTGGCAGCAGCGCACCACGTTCCTGATGGACGAATTCCTTACCGCTCACGGCTACCTCCAAGGCCCACCCACGCGCGAACTGCCCGCCGGCGGCGTCGCGCTGACCCCATACGACCCGGCCCCCTAGTACTTCATGACAATTGACTTTCCAGGTGGGTGGCAGCGGCAAGCGCAGCTTGCCGATGGTTTGCCTATCTGCCATCGGCAAGCTCCGAAGACTCCGCTTGCCGCTGCCACCCGTCGCCCCTACTCGGAGGTTCAATTGTCATGAAGCACTAGTACCGCGTTTCACAAGTACGGCGACTATGGGTGAGGTTGTTTCGTCGCTGCGCTCCTCGCCATGACATGATTGCCGCGCTCGGTGAGCCTCGCTCGCAATGACATACAGCCGCCGGTTATGTCATTGCGAGGAGCTTCAGCGACGAAGCAATCTCTACTCTATAGTTTCAGGACTTGCGAGATGCCGCACCAGCGTCGCGCCGGCAGCAGACCGGAACGCTGGAATACTGGAATGGCGTGTATGACAGTCCGGCCGGTTTTTCCCTTGACGCGACTGAGCCGCAATGCGACGATTGCGGCGGTAAACGACGGAGAATCGGACGATTGGGAGTGTCTGAAGGGGTCTGAGCGATGAGCCGGAAAAGCGACTTCCTGGTGCTGTTGGGCGCCGTGGTGGGGGGACTCCTGGGTTATGTCATCTTCTTCGCCCTGGCCCGTCGGGGGCTGTACGGACTGGCCCTGCCGGGAGGATTGCTGGGTCTGGGGGCCGGCGTCTGCAAGACCCGCTCGAAAGCGATCCCGGTTGCGTGCGGTGTCCTGGCGCTGGCTCTGGGGTTTTTCGCCGAATGGCGTTTCGCGCCCTTTGCCGCAGATGGGAGCCTGGGGTACTTCGTGTCGCACCTTCATCGGCTCACCCCGATCACGCTTGCCATGATCGCTGTAGGCACGTTCATTGGCTTCTGGGTCCCTTTCCGACGCGGCCAGGAGGCGCGGAAGGGCGAACCACTCGACGGGGTTCCGCGGATCAAATGACAAGAGAACCACCTCCGCCTCTACCAGACGCACCGTTCCCTCATCGATCTCCCGGCACCTCCTGCGAATTTCGTGTTTCCACTCGTCAGAGAGTTCCCTCGCCCCTATTCACATCCAGGCTCTCGATGAGCTTGGACGCCAGGAAGGTGCGCAAGGGAGCCGGCAAATCCATCGTTTCGGATATGATTTTGTCGAGTTCCGTTTTCATAACAGAAGTACACCGCAAAGAGCGTCCAGGGTCAACCCCGCGCAAGACGAACCCGCCGGCCCTCCCGGCCTGGCGGGAGCAGAGGATGGAAGGCGGAGGCCGGAGACGGCAGGCGGCACGGCGGGCAGAGGACCGACACCTGGTAACTCCGGCCACAGCGTACTTGTTTCGGCCTCGAATTGAGCATGGCTTCCCCGAATGGTTGCCGACAACACTCCTGGTTTCAACTCTGATCCGGCCGCACCTGTCGGCCTTTTTCACTTGATGTGACTGACCTACCATGGGACAATTTCGGCAGTAGATGACGGCGAATGCAGATTGAACCGGGCGATGCAGTTCCACAGATCAGGACCATAGAGGTGTGGGTATGGTATCGGCAAAGCTCCAACGCGTGAAAGCTATGGGTATGGCGCCAAGGGCCTCAAGAAAAACGCTGGCCATCACTATCCTGGTATGCTTGCCCTTGCTTGTTGCGTGCATATCGTGCCGTACGCGGGCAGTCCAGCCTCAGAGAGTGTCGGTCCCCGGGGTGGATACCATGGATATCGAGATGGCCATTAGCATTGCGGTCCCCACGGTAGCGGAGCGGTTGCGCTCGCCTGCCGATGCCCACATTTTAACCGGGGTGCAGCAGTTCGTGCGGGACGGGAAGTACGTTTGGCGTGTGACATTCAAGCCTGCACGCCTTCTCTCCAAGGAACCATCGCGCGAGCCCCTGGGACTGGGCGGAGAGGTTTTCGTGGATGTGGATCTGAACACGGGGACAACAGAAATCAGGTATGGTGAATAGCAGTAGGAGGCGGGTAGGGACGATCCCGGCCTTAGGCTTTCACCTATTTCTCTGATTTGCCGCGAATGGGTCGTACCTCGTGATGTTGGCAGAGAATAGTCGAAGAATTGGGCTTCCAGGGGCCTTTTTGCCGATCTGTTATGTGTCTGATAACCGATTTGGGCAAGGAGGCCGAAAATGGGCAATGCACGA
>VGYL01000245.1 GCA_016872975.1 Planctomycetota bacterium | reverse complement strand
CCCGTACAGGATCTTGGCGTTCAGGAACACGTCCACCGCCTCCGGCCGCGACGGCATGTTCGCGCCCTCGGAGACGCAGTAGCAGCCGTTCTTGACCAACTGCCGGGCGTCGTCCTCGTCGATCTCGTTCTGCGTCGCACTGGGGAAGGCCAGGTCGCAGGGGACCCCCCAGGGCCGTTTGCCGTGCAGGTACGTGGCCCCTTGGAAGTGGTCGGCATACTCCCGGATGCGGCCGCGCCGTACGTTCTTGAGCTCCATCACCCAGGCGAGCTTCTCGTTGCTGATGCCGTCGGGGTCCACGATCGTGCCGTCCGAATCCGAGAGCGTGACCACCTTCGCGCCGAGACTGTTGAGCTTTTCCACGGTGTACTGGGCCACGTTGCCGGATCCGGAGACCGTGGCGGTCTTGCCCTTGGGGCTCTCGCCGCGCGTGGCCAGCATGTCATTGGCGAAGTAGACCGCGCCGTACCCGGTCGCCTCGGGACGGAGGTTCGAGCCGCCCCAGCAGAGGTTCTTGCCGGTCAGCGTGCCGTTGAACCGCTGGCTCAGGCGGCGGTACTGGCCGAAGAGGAACCCGATCTCCCGGCCGCCGACGCCGATATCGCCGGCGGGGACATCCGTATCGGGTCCGATGTGGCGGTACAACTCGGACATGAACGCCTGGCAGAAGCGCATGACTTCGCCGTCGCTGCGGCCCTTGGGATCGAAGTCCGACCCGCCTTTGCCGCCGCCCATGGGCAGGGTCGTCAGACTGTTCTTGAAGACCTGCTCGAAGGCCAGAAACTTCAGGACTCCGAGATTGACCGAGGGATGGAACCGCAGGCCGCCCTTGTAGGGGCCGATCAGGCTGCTCATTTGCACGCGGTAGCCCCGATTCACCTGGACCTGCCCGGTGTCGTCGGCCCAGACGATCCGGAAGATGATCACCCGTTCCGGCACGACCATGCGTTCCAGGACCTTGGCGTCCCGGTACGCCCGCTTGTTCTGCACGATTGGCATGACGGACTTGACCACCTCATGCACGGCCTGATGAAACTCGGTCTCCCCGGGCGACTGGGCGGCCACCCGCAGCATGAATCCATCGACCTGCTGCTCGATCGCCGTCTGGCCCCCAACGCTTTCCGGTGCTGCAAGAGTCATATTCTTATCCCTTTGCATCTTTCTCGTGTGGTTTTTCTCAGCGCTCCTGAATTCGCCCGCCGCGCGGAACCACACGGGTCGCTGTCGCGGGCGGACGAGATACGGATGTTGTCATTTTCGGTCGCAGATCCGCTGGATCGAGTCCAGGTAGTGTTTCAACAGCCAGAACTTCTCCAGAAACTCCGGCCAGCCGCATGCCGGGACGAAACCTCTCTCCGCCTCCGGCACCACCAGGCCACCGCCGGTCGCGAGCCGTTTCAGCTCGCCCCACATCTCGGCCCAGGTCTTGTTCGCGTCCTGCGAGATCGAGCTCGCCACCTTCAGCAGATGATCCAACTGCGTCAGGGCGGTCAACGGCACCACCGTCGGCTCGCCGGCCGTCGGACCGACACCCGCTTTGCGCCGCAGGTTTGTGGACATAACGATCTCCTGGTTTTCCCTTGGCATTGCCCCGGATGGACAAGGCGAGCCGTGTGCACGCCGCACACGCACTCTACACTACACATTGTACGTGCGCCGCCCGCAAGGCCAATCGGAACAAAATGCACATGGAACCCACACGTCCTATGTGAAACCTACACCACACATATTACACATGGTAATAGCATGCAGCTTGAACGAAAGGACGCTCGACCGAACATAGGATGCCACTTAAATACTTTGCCATAAAGAAGTTAAAGCCATACTTATACGCCAGTACAAAATATTTGCACCCACAGGGGAATCCGGCGGTTATAATAGAATCGGATCGTATGTCGCGCGGACGAGTGTGTATTAGATGGGTAATTCCAATGGCCAAGACACCCACACGTACGGGACTGCTGAAGGAGCTTGCCGCCCTGCGGAAGCGCCTCGCGAAGCTGGAAGCGTCCCCCCAACCGAATTCCTCGCGTTCGGAAACGCCAGCCCGCCCGGCCGGCGGACAGTCTCAGTCCGAGCTCGAGATCGCCCTGCGGGAGCGGATCAAGGAGCTCGACTGCCTCTATACGATCTCGACGTTCCGCGAAATCCACTTTCAGTCGCCCGACCGGTTTCTCCAGAGCGTCGCCGATTGTCTGCCCAAGAGCTGGCAGTATCCCGAGCACGCCTGTGCCCGGATCGTCTATGGGGGCCGGCAGTACCTCACGGAACGGTTTGCCGAGAGCAGATGGCGAATGTCTTCGGACGTCACGATCGACGGCCGATCCGCCGGCGTGGTGGAGGTCTTCTATCGCAAGGTGGTCCCCTCCGGCGCCACAGGCCCGTTTCTCAAGGAAGAGCACGCCCTGCTGCGCGCGGTGGCCGAGCGCGTCGGCAGCGTGATGATGCACATGAAGGCCCTGGCGGACCTGCGGGCGGCCCATCGGACCATTCAGCGGGAACACCAGGCGCTCCAGGAGGCGAACATCGCCCTGCGGACGGTCCTGGCCCGGCTGGAGGAGGAGAAACAAGGGATCAAGGCGGCCGTCGCCGCCAACATCCAGAAGGTGGTCATGCCCATCGTGTTCGAGCTGGAGCTGGAGGTCACCGGCCGGCAGCGCTCCTACGTGACGCTGCTGCGCCGCAGTCTCCAGGAGATCGCCTCCCCCTTCCTGACCCACATCTCGCGCGACCACGTGGAATTGACGCCGGTGGAGGTCGCCATCGGCACCATGATCCGCAACGGGTTGTCCACGAAGGAGATCGCCCAGTTGCGGTGCATCTCGGCGGCCACGGTCCGGCGGCACCGCGAGAACATCCGCCGCAAGCTCGGCCTGCGCAACCGCAAGGCCAATCTGGCCACCTATCTGCAGGCGTCCATCGCTTCCGACTCGCTCCCGGCCCAGGAGAGCCCGCTGCCGCCGGAACCGATCGCCGAAGACACCCCGCCTTTCGAGGCCTGGGACCTCGCCAATCTGCCCGGCGACGAGGACCGCTCCCCGATGTGATGCCCATTTCGACGGCTCTCCACGTACTCCCAGCCTCAAGTCGTCCGGACTTGGGAAGGGCCGGACCCCGTCTGTAGTGTGCTCGTAAGAGCATGAAGGACAATGACTCCCTCGAAAGCCAAGACCGGGTGGCATCGCCAAGGGCTCTACCCTTGACGATGGTCTCCCGGGAACGCCAATCTCCTGATCTTAAGGTACTTTATTATGATAGAAGAGTAGAGAAGAGGAAGAAGAGGAAGGCCTTCGGGCCTACCGGTTTGCCCTTGTTTGTATCTTCGACCGTTTCAGCGACGACGATCAGGCGGCTGCGCCGCCTGATTGGCTGCTTTTTAGAGTGCCGCTCAGGAGAGCGGCGTTGGGTTCCCAAACGCGACACGTCGCGTTTGGGAGCCCTTTCCCGGGGAGCCCTCGTCCAGGCCCCAGAGGGTTCCCAAACGCGATTCACCGCGTTTGGGAACCCGGGCCGGCCTTGGCAATGCCACCCGGCAGAGGCGTTCGCCTTCGGGCGGATCGTTGAGAAAAGACCGATGGCCCCGCCAGCAAGCTGTCGGGGCCATCGCGATCCTGCCGACACTCAGTAGTCACGACGATCCGTCCGCTGCGAATCACTACGGCGTTGGGCTCACAGTGGGCGCGCCCTTGGTGATGCGGATGTCGTCGATATAGATCCGGCCGGCGCCATCCGGCACCGGCTTCTGGCGGTCGCCCACGCCGAGGTACAGCTTCTTGATGCGAGCGGGATTAACACCCGTGAAGCTGCTCAAGGGGATCGACCACTCGGTCCAGGTGGAGAGCGTCACCGCCGCCGGGTCCGGGTGCTTCACCACCGCCAGCTTGTTGGCACTGTCCACCAATCCCACGTACAGGCCCTGCGGCGAGTTGCCCGGATGGGTTACACCGACATCCGCCACCTGCCAGGCGCCGGTCACGTTGCCGGTCGTCTGAATCTGGGAGAACACCGCCGTGCACGCTACATTCGCCGCATGGCTCGTCAACGCCACACCGATGTAGATCGTGCCGCCCATGACCACCGTGTCCGAGGTTGTCGTGCCGGCCGCGCCCACTACGTCGGTCCACGCGACCCCGTCGGCCGAGTGCTGGGCGGTCAGCGCATTGCCCGTGCGGGTCAGCTTCACCCACCGCGGGGCCGTGATACCGGCCTGTGTGGTGCCGACGCTGACATCGGTGTTGATCAGACGCCGCTGGAAGGCCACCCCGCTGGCGGGGGTCACCACGATCATCGCGTGGCGGGAGCCCGGATCCAAACTCTCGCGGATCATCACCCCGCCTTTGGCCCAGGCGTTGGTGTTCGTGATGCTGTCCACCCGCGCGAGAATCGAGCCGTCGCCGACCAGACGCTTGAAGGCATAGCGGAACTCATCCGCCGTGCCCCAGATGTCTGTGCCCGCGGCGCTGAGGGTGATCGTGCCCGCCAACTCCAGAAAGGCCGCCGGCTGGCCGCGGAAGTGCACTACCAGCGTGTTGGCGTCGCCGAACGTCCAGTCCTGCACCGGCGCAAACTCCAATTCCGCTTCGCTGTAGTACGGCGCTTTCGTGTTGTTGTAGTCCATCGGCATCGCCTGCCGGCCGCTGTAGACGATCGTCCGCTCGGCAAACGGCGCCACGAGGTTGCCCACCACCGAGCCGGTCTTGTTGTCCCAGCCGTCGGTCCAGATCTCGTAGATCCGCTCGCCCTCGACATCGGTGTAACTCTCGAAGTCGTCGACGATCAGGTAACCGGCGACTGTGAAGGTCCAAACCGTCCCGGCGGTGATACTACCATCGGTGTTGACCTCGTCGATGCGCCAGAAGTATTTCTGGCCCCATTCTAAATTCTCGGCCGGGGTGAAGCTGGTCGCCGTGATGCGGCTGCGATAGACACCCGTGGTGTCCGTCGCATCCGCGGCGGCCACAAGAGCGGCATCGGTACCGAAATAGACATCATGCTTCGAGGCGCGGTCGCCCTTGGTCCAAGTCAGCGGCGTGGCGGTGCGGATGTCGCCAATCGCGCCGGTGCGCGGCTGCGGACCCCAGGCCCGCGACGGATCGATCCGCATGACCAGGCGAAGCTCGTCTTCGGTGAGCGCTTTGTCATAGATGCGGGCGTCGTCGATCAGCCCCACGAAGGGCCGGTTCTGATGCGCGTCGCCGATCCGGACATTGCGGGCGCCGCTGACGGTATTGACGTCCACAGCCTGCGAATCGCTGATCGCCTCGCGCACCCCATCCAGGTACAGGGCGATGTCCAAGGTCGTGGGGGCGCCGGCGCTCTTGAGCACGGCGGCCACATGGTGCCATTCCCCATCGCGCACGTCCGTCCAGCCGCAAATCCGCCCGCCCTGGCATTCCACGCGAATGCTCCCCGGGTTGCCGTTGTCGGTCTGCACGCGGAAGACCCACTTCTGGGTGTCGGTTCCGAGACCCCAGCCCATGATGTCGCCGGTGGTGGTGGTCTTGATCCAGGCGGTGCAGGTGCGATCCTGCTTGCCCAGGATGCCGGGCCAGCCGAAGACTTCGAGGTACTGACCGGCCGCGCCAGGACCGAGGGCCGTCCCGTCATACCCTGGGGCCCACCGTGCGGCGCCGACCGAGTCGGCGTGGTGCCCATGGCCCGACCAATCGACCGCGCGGATGCCCTGGTCCTCGTCCATCTTCCACCATCCCACCAGACTGGGATCGGTGACCGTGATCGACGGCAGAGTCTTGAACGTCCAGACCGCTCCTTTGACCTTCGTGCCGTCCGGACTGACCTCGTCGATCCGCCAAAAATAGGACTTGTCGAGCTCCAGAGGACCGGTCTTGAACGTGGTCGTCATCTGGTTGCCCTGGAAGGTGTTGCCGGTACCGTCGGCGACCGCCGCCGGGTCGGAGCCGAAATAGACATCATGGGAGATAGCGTTGATTCCCTTCATCCAGCTCAAGGTCAGGTCGGCATCCGTGAACGGCTCGCCTCCGGCCGGAACCGGCTTCCAGGCCTCCAGCGGTGGATAGAAGAAGCTCCAGACATTGCCGGGCCACACCGTCCCGTCCGGATCGATCTCATCGACCCGCCAGTAGTAGGTCGTTCCCGGCGTCAGGCCGGGCAGATGCCAATACATGGCCACCATCGCACGCGGGGCCACAAGCTGGGCGGACGTCAGGTTCGGGTCTGTGCCCAGATAGACGTCGTGCCACAATGCGCTTTCACGCGGCGTCCAGCTCAGCAGCGGGCTGCTGACGTCCTGCGCCCCATCGGCGGGCGACGGGCGGAAGGCCTTCGCACGCGCCGCCAAGGCCTTGATCTCCGCGGCCGTCAAAGCCCGATCGTAGATATAGACCTCGTCGATATCGCCCAGCCAGAACCGGCTGTTGTTGTCGGCACGCCGGCCGATACTGACATCGGCGCCCGCCGTCAGGTTGTAGGTATTGTCCGATCCGCCGGTAGTACTTTCCTGCTTACCATCCAGGTAAAGCAAGGTCCGCGGCACCCGTAGAGCCGCGCCCTCGGCCACGACCAAGGCCCCGTGGTGCCATTCCCCGTCATTGCACAAGGTGGTCCCCACGATGTTGCCACTGCCATGTTCCGTCCGCAGTTGGCCCGCGATGACGCGCCAGGACAGGCGCTGGCGGCCGGCATTCGTGCCCCAGGTCACCATCTCCCGGTCGCCGCTGGCGACCGTGGTCCGGAACCAGTTGGCGACGGTGAAGGCACGCTGGACTTCCCTCACGGCGGTGACTCCCTTGTAGCCGGGGATGGTGACGTAATCGCCGCTGCCATCCAGCGACAGCGCCTGCCCGTAGGCGCCATCGGGGATGAAGTGCGCGTCGCCCACACGCGTACCGTGGCGATTGTTGCCGGACGAGTCCAGCGTGTCGCCGTCGAATTTCCAGTACCCCATCAGGTTCGGGTCCGGCCCGGCGGCCCGAAGCGATGGAACCAAGCCCAGAACGAGGGCCGTCACAATGATGATCTTCTTACCCATGGTCGTCCTCCTTCAAAATGGCCGTCACGATGCGTTGGCGTGGTTGCACACGAACCAGCCTGCCCATGGAGAGATCGCGGCTACGCGAAATCGTTCCGCTGCGCGATCTCTATGTATTTGGTATCCGGAATGACTCCAGGACGTTCTCCCACAGAGCGCCGCGCCGGGCGGCGTCGAGAATCGTCCGCAAAATGGCATGCATAACCCCGGCCTCCTGATGCTGCTGCCGCCTAGACCTGAAAAACGGGCCCGGTGAAGCTTGCCCTTCACACACCACCTCCATCTTACCACATCGGCAATCGCAAGCCAACACTCATTTTTCCCCCCGGGCCCCGGCGGCGAAAGACTCCCACCCCTCCTCGGGGCGGGCTGCGCCTAAATCGTTGACACAGAGGACTTTAGAGGCAGATCGTGGCCGCCCTGCCCTGGCGGCAGCGGCGCCGTTGGGCCCGCGTAAAATGTTCCATCGCGGCGTCGGCATCGCACTATGGGACGGAATCTCGCGTCCGATATTGCCTTGCCCCCTCGTTTCGTGTATACTGCCAATTGCAGCACCTGGGCCTGAATGCCGAAAAGCGAGAGAGTGGTCCATCGGAGGGCAGAGCCAGGCGTCCCGTTTGCCTGTGTCCCGTGCTTCATGAAACGTTTCACTTTTTGGAGAACCAGGTCATGAAGAAACACCGTGCCTTCACCTTGATCGAGCTGCTGGTGGTGATCGCCATCATCGCCCTGTTGATGAGCATCCTGATGCCGGCGTTGTCGCGGGTGCGCAAGCAGGCCCGCTCGGTGGCCTGCCAGGCCTTGCTCAAACAGTGGGGCGTGATCTGGGCCATGTATTGCGACGATAACGACGGTCGGTTCTCCGAGGCCGGCAACCTGGGCTGGCTGCGGGGGACCTGGGTGATCGCGTTGCGGCCGCAGTACCGGACCAAGTCGAAGATCCTGCTGTGCCCGTCGGCGGCCAAGCGGCGGCCCTCCGCCACCGGCGCCATCCTGGAGTACGGCGATTCCGAGCATACCTACGTCATGGGCTCCGGGGGCATCTTTGACTTGCGCGAGGAGGCCAGCTATGGCGCCAACAACTGGCTCTATTACGCCCAGGGCACGGGCAATATTCAGGGCCGGCCCATTCCCTGGAATTGGAAGACCAAGGATGTGGGCCAGGCCGCCAACATTCCCGTCTTCGCCGATACGATGTGGCGCGGCGGGGGGCCCTGCTACCGGACCAGCGAGACGGCGGCCGTGTCGCGCAACTTCAACCGCATCGTACCCCCGCAATTCGACGGCCAATGGATCGGCTACGACAACGAAATGATGCACTTCGCCATCAACCGCCACCAGACCGGGACCAATATGCTGTTCATGGATTGGTCGGTCCGGCGCGTGGGCCTCAAGGAGCTATGGACGTTCAAGTGGCACCGCAAGTATCCCACCAACGGTCCCTGGACGAAAGCCGGCGGGGTCCAACCGACCGACTGGCCCGAATGGATGAGGGGCTTCAAGGATTACTGACTGGAGTTTTGCAGAATGGGGAGTTGGCCCTACTTGCGAAAGAAAGAAATCGGGAAGCGGGCGGGGGCCCGTTCGCGGCCGCCCGCGCCGGCGGGGCCGGCGGCGGATTCTTCTCGAAAATCCGCTTCCCGATTTCTTTCTTTCGAATTCGGCCCCCAACCAGCCCGGCGCGGCCCCCGGGCCGGGACGGGAAGCGGATTTTCGAGAAGAATAATAGGCCCAACTCCCCATTCTGCAAAACTCCAGT
>VGYL01000244.1 GCA_016872975.1 Planctomycetota bacterium | reverse complement strand
ATGACATAGGGCGCCCAAGTATGTCATTGCGAGGAGCTTCAGCGACGAAGCAATCTCTACCCTATAGTCTCAGGACTTGCGAAATGCGGTACTAGGACGGCCACCGGGATTCAGCCATGCGCACAACGCCGCCCGCTGATGCTCTGCCCGGCCCCTCACGAAACGGCGCCGGGATTGGTACACCGCCTAGTACCGCATTTCACAAGTACCGCGACTATGGTGAGGTTGCTTCGTCGCTGCGCTCCTCGCAATGACATGATTGCCGCGCTCGGCGAGCCTCGCTCGCAATGACATAGGGCGCCCAAGTATGTCATTGCGAGGAGCTTCAGCGACGAAGCAATCTCTACCCTATAGTCTCAGGACTTGCGAAATGCGGTACTAGGACGGCCACCGGGATTCAGCCATGCGCACAACACCGGTCGCTGGGGCCGGTTGTCAGTTGCGCAGGGCCAGGATGGGGGCGGGGAAGCGGCCGCGGCGCTGGATGAACTTGGCGGACGTGAACTTCGTGGCCACCTTCATCACCGGGGCGGAGCCGAGCAGGCCGCCGAAATGGACGATGCCGCCGGGTTTGGCGCCCGGGACCGGGATGATGCGGACGCCCGTGGTCTTGTGGTTCACGACGCCGATCGACAGCTCGTCGGCGATGATCGAGGAGATGACCTCGGGCGGCGTGTCGCCCGGCACGGCGAACATGTCCAGGCCCACCGAGCAGACGCTGGTGATGGCTTCGAGCTTGTCCAGGCTCAGCGTGCCCGAGCGGACGGCCCGGACCATGCCGGCGTCCTCGCTGACCGGGATGAAGGTGCCCGACAGGCCGCCGACGTTGCCGGAAGCCATGGCTCCGCCTTTCTTGACCGCGTCGATCAGCAGCGCCAGGGCGGCCGTCGAGCCGGGGACGCCGATCCGCCCGACGCCCATCGCCTCGACGATCGCGGCGACCGAGTCGCCGGTCGAGGTCGTGGGGGCCAGGGAGATATCGACGATGCCGAAGTCGATCTTCATCAGGCCCGCCAGTTCCCGGCCGATCAACTCGCCCGCCCGGGTGATCTTGAAGACGGTCCGCTTGATGATCTCGGAAAGCTGCGTCAGGTCGCAGTCGGGGTTCTGGGCGACGACACTGTGCACGACGCCCGGGCCGGAGATGCCGATGTTGAGCGAGTAGTCCGGCTCGCCGATGCCGTGGTGGGCGCCGGCCATGAAGGGATTGTCCTCGGGGACATTGGCGAAGACCGCCAGCTTGGCGCAGCCGATGCCGCGGTCCGACTTGTGGGCGAGGTCCTGGATGATGTGGCCGACCTTGACCACGGCGTTCATGTTGATGCCCGCCGCGGTGGAAGCGAGGTTCAGGAAACTGCACACCCGCTCGGTCTCGCTGAGGGCCTCGGGGATGGAGTCAATGAGGTTCTCATCGGCGGCAGTCATGCCTTTCTGGACCATGGCGCCGAACCCGCCCAGGAAGTTGATGTTCGCCTTCCTGACCGCGGCGTCCAGCGCCTTGGCGAACTTGACCGCCGTGATGGGCTTACGCGGCAGGGGTTCCAGCAGCAGCGACACCGGCGTGACCGCGATCCGGCGATTGGTGATCGGGATGCCATACTTCTGCTCCAGCGTGTCCGCACAATGATTCAGGAGCTGGCCCTTCTCGACGATGCGGGCCTGGGCCTGCCGTACGAGCCACTCCAGGTCGCGGTCGACGCAGTCCTTCAGGTTGATGCCCAGCGTGACGGTGCGGATATCGAAGTGATGATCCAGCGTCATCTTGACGGTTTCGAAGACTTCCTCAGCCGATATCCGCATGGTCCGTACCTCTGATTTCCTCAAAACGGGGAGTTTGAAGTTCCAAGGGTGAACTGTGGAGTAAGAGTCGGCGTGGCGAAGTGCGAAGCCTCTGACTTGAAACTTCACACTTCAAACTTCACACTTCTTACACCCTGTGCATTGCCTTGAAGATGCTTTCGTCCTGAATGGTGATCTTGAGGGCCATTTGCCGGCCGACCTGATCGAGCTGCTTGCGCAACTGGCCGATGTCGAGGGGCGCCTGGCCGATATCGACCGCCATCGTCATGACGAAGTAGTCTTCCATGATCTTCTGGTTGATATCGACGATGTTGACATTGGCCCTGGCCATCACCGTCGCCAGCCGGGCGACAATGCCGACCCGGTCCGCGCCGGTGACCGTGACGATGCAGATTTGAGTGGTCTTATGATCCGACATAGGACTCCTTACTGGCCAGCCGCCTTTCGACCTCTTCCTGGGAAACCGCTCCTTCGCTCTCGGCCCTCTCGATACCCCGGCGTATCTTCTCGATCACATAGAGATGGTACTGAACGTCTTCGAAGGTGCAGTCATCAGGCAGCTTCTGAAGCAGCGACTGAATCTCATCTTTTGCGGTGTTCACAATGACCTCCAATCTATCTATAACCCTATTGTAGGGCCACGTCGGCGGAAGGGCAATCGAATTGACGGATCTGTTCCCGGGCAGGGCGGGTGTCGGGTCTTGCCGCCGCTCAGGGCTGTTCCGACAATACCCCGTCAAACCGTGCCCGCAGGGCGGCGGTCTTCTCGTGATCGGTCATATCGGGCCGCAGGGCGGTCACCGTGATGAAGCCGTCCGCCAGCGCCGTGGTGTCGGCGGGAACGGCCTCTTCCCGGTGCCCGCCGCCGGCAAGCTGAAAGACGAGCTCCTCGGGTTCGTTCTTGTGCGGGACATAGTACTCGTGGAAACCGGAGGTGGCCTGCGGAACGATGCGGATGCCCCGGGGCCGGCCGCGGGACAGAAGCGGGATGTTGATGTTCATGACGTCGCCGCCGTGCAGGGGCAGCAGTTGGCGCAGCACGGCGACGCCTTGCTCGGCGGCTTGGTCGAAGTTCGCGTCGCTCTCGGCCGCCAGGCTCAGCGCCGCCGCGGGAATCCGCAGGAACGCCGCTTCCATCGCCGCCGCCACTGTGCCGGAGTAGTAGACGTTGATGCCGACATTGGCGCCGTAGTTCATCCCGGAGACGACCAGGTCGATCGGGCCCTCGTGCAGTTGCATGCAGGCCAGCTTCACGCAGTCGGCGGGCGAGCCCTGGACCCCGAACCCCGTGAACAGGCCGCTGATCTCCACTTTCGTGCAGGCCAGCGGCCCGTGAAAGGTGATGCAGTGGCTGGCGCCCGACCAGCACTCCGTCGGCGCCACGACCGTTACCGCGCCGAGCGTCGTCAATTGCCTATAGAGAGCCGCCAAACCCGGGGCGAAAATGCCGTCATCATTCGTCAATAAGATTCGCATTGTCATCAAACCAAACTGCCATGCTGTCCGTGTCGTACGATCGCCCGCATTGTAGCAGGATCGATGACGTCCGTCAATTTGCCACAAGCGGCATATGAACCCCAGATTCCAGGCGCCGAGCCGCGAGGCGCGGGAATTCCAAATTCCAGGCACCAAATCCCAAACACACCGCGCCAGCGGGGAGATCGATCCCAAATCCAAAATTCCAAAGCCCAAAACGCTGTGCCTGGTACGGCATTTCGCAAGTCCTGAGACGATAGAGTAGAGATTGCTTCGTCGCTGAGGCTCCTCGCAATGACATACTGGGGCGCCCTATGTCGTTGCGAGCGAGGCTCGCCGAGCGCGGCAATCATGTCATTGCGAGTCGCGAAGCCGCTGCGCGGCGGGTAGGTGGAAGAAACCTGGCGTATTCAGGGTGCCATGCCTACGCCTCGTAGGCATGTCTGCTTCGCTCACTTGGCATGTCTACAAAGCCGTAGACATGGCACCCAAACCGTCGGTTGGATTGATCTCCCCGCTGGCGCGGTGTACTTGGAATTTGGGATTTGGTGCCTGCAATTTCCGCGCTTCGCGGCTCGGGATTTGCCGGGCTTGACCGCCAGATGCGGAGCCGGGTATAAGACGGGCATGGAAAAGTACACTCCAGATCGGGAGTTTCGCATCATGAGCCGCGACGAGGTGCGCCGGGTGGATGCCTGGGCCATCGACGAGATCGGCGTGCCGGGCGTCGTGCTCATGGAGAACGCCGGCCGCAGTTGCGCCGAGCTGGTGCGGCAGAAGCTGGCGGCGGTGCAGCGTCCGACGGTCTGCCTCTTCTGCGGCACGGGCAACAACGGCGGCGACGGCCACGTGATCGCGCGGCACCTGCTCAACGCCGGCTTTCGGGTCCGGACCGTGTTGTGCGGGGAGCACCAGAAGGTGCGCGGCGACGCCCGGGTCAATCTCGACATCCTGGAGCGGCTGGGCCACGCGGTCGAGCCGCTGGACCCCGGCGCCCCAGACCTCGCCACCTATGTGACGGCTTTTGCGGACGAGGCGGACCTGATCGTCGATGCCCTGTTCGGCACGGGCCTGCGGGGCGAGTTGGACCATGAATTCCGGTCCCTGATCGAGGCGATCAACGGGCTCGGCCGGCCGATCCTGGCCGTCGATATCCCCTCCGGCCTCGACTGCGATACCGGCGCACCGCTCGGCGCCGCCATCCGGGCCGCCTGCACCGTGACCTTCGTCGCGGTGAAGAAAGGCTTTCTCGCGTCCCCCGAGGCGAGCCAGTACACCGGCGAGATCTACGTCGCCTCCATCGGCGTCGAGCCTCGTCCGTAGCGCCGGCCGGAGGGGAAATCACGACACCAGAACGTCCGTCCAACTGTAGTTCATGATCTCTCGGGTGACCCGAAAGCTCTCGGCCGTGCACGAGATGATTCCGGCCGACTGCACCTGGGACTTCAATTCGTCCACCAGCCTCTTCAACGATACGGCGTGGCGGTCCGTGACCGTCGCCGCAGCTTTGATTTCAAACAGATGCAGCCGGCTCGCCAGATCGATGACCAAATCGACCTCCAAACCGTCCCGCGAACGCAGGTAGTACAGGGAAGGCCGCAAACCGAAATTGAGGAAGCGCTTCAAGAAGTCGCCCACGACCATCGTCTCGAACAGGTTTCCGAAGGAGGGGGCGCGCAACAAGACTTCTCTGTCATGCAGGCCCAACAGGTACGAGCACAAGGCCGGGTCGATGAAGTAAAGCTTGGGGCTCTTGATGATTCGCTTGCCGAGATTCCGGAAGTAGGGATACAAGAGATAGACCTGCTGCCCCGTCTCGAGCAAAGACAGCCACCGCTTGGCGGTCGGCACACTGATGCCCAGGTCGCGGGCCAACTCCGACAGGTTGAGTATCTGGCCGGTCCGGGTGGCACAAGCCACCAGAAAGCGTTCGAACTGGCTTAGATCGCTGACCGCCGTGAGGGTGCGTATGTCCCGCTCAAGATACGTGGTGATATAGGAGCCGCACCACAACTGCCGGTCCACCGCCGGCACAGTGGCAATTTCCGGATAGAATCCTCGCAGAATCAGTTCTTCGATCGCTGTCTGCCTGGGCAGAGGTTCTGGAGCGATGGGTTCTCTGAGCCACGCCGCAACGTCCCGGCCGGCAGAAGCATTGCCACAGCGCTCCGCGACCGAGAACGGCAGAAGCGTCAACACGGCGGCCCGGCCGGCCAGCGACTGCGTAACACTTTCCATCAGGACGAAGTTCTGCGAGCCGGTCAATACCCATTGGCCGGGGCGCCGATCCTGATCGATACGAGTCTTGATATAGGAGGGCAATTCCGGACAGTATTGGATCTCGTCTACGATGACGGGCGGGGGATACTGATCGAGGAAGGCACGCGGGTCCGCTCTGGCGCGGAGGCGGACATCCGGATCCTCGAGGCTCACAAACCGGTGAGTATGCGCAAACAACTTTCGGCACAGCGTTGTCTTTCCGGACTGTCGCGGTCCCGTCAAGACGATGGCGGGAAACGTCTCAAAAGCTCTTTGGATGCTGCCCGAGAGAATGCGTTCCTTGAAGATCATATGGGTATTATACCCTGCAAATTTAACATTGCAAATGAAACATGCAGGGTGGGCGTAACGGGTCCGCTAGGGCGGCAAGGGCCGTGCAATCGTTTCGATCACCGCAAGCCCAGTGGTCTGCGCTGAGGTGAATTGTCCGCTACAGGAAGATGGTCGGCGTGGCCCGACAATACCCTCACAGGGCGCCGGGTCTGGAGGCCTGGGCGGCGTAGCCGGTGAAGAAGAGGAAGCGGTCAAAGCTGTAGATCGGAACGCAGAGGGCCTCGGCCCGCTCGCGAAGCTGATGGTACTGCTCGTTTCGCTGCCGGGCGGCCTCGTACCTCTCCAAGGCCGTCGGATCGGCGGTCTGCATTTCGGCCGTGGGCTGCGGCGGCACCTTGGGCTCTGCCCCGAGGATCATATAGTCCGTTTCCCCGGTCACCTTCTGGGAGACGACCCCGCCCCAGCGCCGAATCAGCGCCTCGATCCGCGTGGCCGCGTCGTAATCCGGCCGCTTGTCGCCATCGAGATCGAAGTCGCCGGTAACCACGAATTCGTTCTGCTTGTCGCGATCCCAGATCAGGTTCGCGACCAGATCCCCCGTCGCGATCGGATTCTTGCGATCCCAGGACAGCACCCGGGCGGCGGAGACCTTCGGATCGATGGCAAAGATCTCCACCTGGGCCTTGGGCTTGCCGTCCCGCGGAATGCCGGCGGTCCGGTCGTACACGGAGAAGGTCAGGCCCTGGTATACGCGGTCGTCGGTGCCCAGGTCGATGTGCACGACGTTCGCCGCCTGGTCCACCAACACGATCCGTCCGTCGGACGTGAAGGCGCGGGCCTCTTTGTCCGGCGCGGGTCTGATGTCGCTGATCTGGGTCACCGCCTGCTGGAGCCGGCCCTGCACGACGTTGTACTCCGCCTGGGTCCGGAGCAGGTCGTCGTTCAACTGCCTGGCGTTGGCCACCGCTTTTTGGAGATCGCCCTGAAGAACGCCAAGCTGCTCTTTGGAGCTCTGTTCCACCTCGCCCCGGCGCGCGAGATAGTCGGTCTCGATCGCCTTGACCTGCTGCTCGTATTCGCTCACCTTGGCCGTCAGGTCTTTCTTGGTCTGCTCCATGACGGCGATGGCATCGTCAAACCTCCCCTTGAGGCTGTTCAACTCCTGCTCTTTGGCCGCCTTCTCCTGCTTGACTTTCCCGAGCTCCGCGACCAGGTCGCTGATGAGGGTCGTCAGCACGATCCGGGGCAGGGCGGCCGCATTGGGGTCCGCGGGCTGGTCGGGATCGGCTTCCGCGGCGTCCGGGTTCACCGGCGTGGGCGGGGCGACCGGCAGCGTCACGTGGGCCCGGGCCCGTTCGAACAACGGCAGGAGGGCCTGTTTCGTCTCGGCGACCTTGACCTCGGCGGAGGTCACGCGGACCGGCGTCCCCTTGACGACCCTGACCATCTCGTCGAGATGCTCGATCACCGTCCCCAGGCTGCTGTGCCCGGGCAGCCGCGTCCCGACGATCCCGGCGATATTCCGGTTCTCTTCCTGGCTCACCAGCCGGTTCAGCTCTTCCTGACGTTCCGCCGCCTGCGTGCGGAAGTCCTCGGCCTTCACGTAGTAGATCACTGCCGCCGTCGTCGCGATCACAAAAAGCGCGACGAACGTGATGAGCGTATAAAGCATGGCGTTGCTTTGGCGTCGTTTACCTGCCGGCATAGAAAGCTCCTTCGTTGCTGAGGATGTCTCCCAGAACTACCAGTTTAGCCATATTATCACCGATAACCCGGTCATAGTCAAGAAAAAAGAGGACACACGGATACGTCCAAGGAACCGGATGGGACGAGACTCCGGGGACGCGGCCATGAGGGCCGGCGCCGCGCGGGACGGCTGGCATAAACCATGGGACGTCCGGCGCTTGCGCCGGGAGCGCCAACGCATGACAGGCCGTTGGGGGCCCGGATGCCCGTTTCGTAGGGCATCCCGCGCCACAGGGAACGAGCCGCACAACCCTGTCATCCCGGACACCAATCCGGGACGCCACTGTCCGAAGTTCCGATAACCACAGCCCCGCCCGCAAGCCCCGTCCCGCTCGGTGAGATTGGCTTCGTTTCACACGACGGGCAGAGGACTGGAACGTTGGAACGATGGAATACTGCAATGGTGGGGTAGCCTGACGTAGTGCCCGACCCCCTGAAGCGCCGTGGCATCTCCATGTCCCCCTACGGTTGCCCTGGACGGCGCGACTCCGGCCTTGACCGGGCCGGGACCCCGACGTAGACTGCTGGGCGGCGTGTGCATTGGATGAGCGATCTGTCGTGGACCGGAGGTGACGTCATGGGTCGGTGCGGATGGAGGCCGATTGGAGCGTTTGTGGGGGCGATGCTGAGCGTCTGTCTTGCCGCGCCGGCCGGCGCAGGGGAATCCCCTTCGCCCGCGAGTGCCAAGGGGTGGGAGCAACTGCACCTCAGTGAGACCACGATCGCCGGGACAACGGTGGACTACGAGAAGGTCCTGGAGCCCAATCTACCGGTGTTCGCGCGGATGAAGCTGCGGTTCTACCTCGTGAGAGGGGCCACGGCGAAAGCCTTCCTGCGGGCCGGGGGGCAGTTGCCGAATTGCACGTACGATCGGCAGGCGGATGCGGCCGTGTATAACCCGCAGATCCGGGTGGCCCCGGGCGGGAAGGTCCCGGAGAACTGGGACTTCGCGGTTCCGGTGCCGTCGGATCGGCCGTTCGACGAATTCGTGGCGGGGACCTTTGCCATGCTGCAGCGGCTCTGTGGTTCCTGCGCTGTGGGCGTTGCGATCCATGAAGTCACGGAGATGACCATGATCCGGCGCATGCGGCCCACCGATCCCTACTGCCGGTGGTTCAGCGTTTTTTCGCTCAATTACCTCCAGAGCTTTCATAATGCGGCGCTATTCCTGTGCAAGCTGGGTTACGAGCCGGCGGGCGATCAAGTCATG
>VGYL01000243.1 GCA_016872975.1 Planctomycetota bacterium | reverse complement strand
CTCGATGATAGGAAACTGCTTTCAGACGGGTAATGAATAGCAGATAGCGTAATTGTGTGTCAAGAAAAGAAACATGCAAGATGTTGGGTGTGCCTGGACTGGGGGAAGGAAGCGTGGAGGCTGGGTGGACATGTTACGAGGAAGTCGGATCCGAGAAACGAGAAGAGCACGCCAATTCGCCGCAAAAAAGAAAGACGGGTGCGGCAGGAGGAGAAGACACGTCCTGCCCGCCGGAGTGGTTCAAGAGTCCCAGTGGGCAGGCGTGGCCTGGGAGTAGTCCTCTTCCTCCCGAGCCGGCAGTTGGGAATAGGAATCCTCGTGGGATTCCTCGGGTAACGGCCGCAGCCCGGGAGGAGAATGTGCCCTGGGTTGGGGTCTCGCATTGGCGAGCCAGAGGCCCAGGTGTTCGAGGATCTTTCGGATCGTCTGGCCGTCCTCAATGAAGCTGACCACCTTCAGAGGTCCCTGACAGCGGGAACAGACCAAGGGGGAAACTTCGTAAACTTTCTGAATCAAACGGGCCCAATTTTTCCTTGCCGCTGCTGAACTGATCTCGGGCTCCAGGATGGTTGGGATGTCGGCGATCTGATGTGCCTTGCGGCGTGTGCCCCGTACGCGGTTTGAAAATTCCCCGTAGTACCTGACCATCTGTTCGCCCCTTAAGGGCACATGGGTTCCCATAGCAGCGATCCACTCCAGGGCATCATAGGTCTTTTGCTCTTTGCCGTCTTTGGAGTGGTAGATGACCGCGGCCTGCTCGGGCAGATACTCCATACGTTCTTGTGCGAAAGAAGCCCTGATCAGGTAAGCGGCAAGACGTTCCAGGGACTGCTTCTGATGGGGATAGATCCTTTCGCCGCAGAAGACGTTAAAGCCGGAGTGTCTCCAGCCCTCCATCATACGGACGAACTGCCGGGTGATTTTGCCTTTACGGAGCAGCATGGAAAGCACGCTATGGCGGAAGAGTTTCTCCAGGTCCTTCAGGTTGAACCTTGGGGCGACCCGGAACAGCCCTTGGCCGTAAAAGGCGCCGTCGGTTGCCAATACATGCAAATGGGGATGATACCGATCCGGCCATTGACCAAAAGTTTGTGTGGCCACGATGGCCCCAAGGGTAGCCCGGGGTGCGGGCACTGCGGCGTGCAGGAACGCTTTAAGCGATTCCCAGGCGCAGCGGCTGAGCGCTGCCAGCAGCTTGCGATCGTGGAGGAAGAAGCGCCTGAGGATCTTGGGGATGGAGAACACGAAGTGACGATACGGTACAGCCTTGAGCACATGCTGACAGAGCCACTCGCCGAATTCGACCACGCGTTTCTGATGACACGACGGGCAGAAGTACCTGCGCTTACAGGAGTAGGCCAACAAAAAGTTCCGGCCACAGGTCTGGCAGACCAGGCGGGCAAAACCACCATGCAGGTCGCCACATTCGAGATACCGGTAGATCACCTCCTTAAGATACGGCCGCCAGAAGCCGTAGCGTTTGGCGAATCGTTCTTCGTAGACCCGCTCAAAAGTATCGAAGTGATCCTGGACGCACTGGTGGTGAGGGGTCAGATGAGGCTTTCGGGGTCGGTAGACCGGGCAGGCATCGGGCATGGGTTCGTACACAGCAAATGAGGTGTGCAGGAACGATCGCGTTCTGAGAGGGGGCAAAAGGCAACAGGTGTGCCAGGGGGTGGCGGGTGGAGTGAGGAAGCCCGGTTGGGCTGCCGTCCGGACTGGGCCAGGTGCGCCAAGCGATATGGCCGCCGGCGATCGAACCGGCGGCGAACGGAGAATGAAAACGTGACCAAATGTTCACAGCAGAGAGAACGAGAACAGCGGGGGATGGCTCAGACGATCACGCGCAACGGAGGGGAACCCGGCCATCCTGGCCGGCGCGCCGGTCTCCGCGGGCGCGGGCCTGACGGACATCGGCCTCCGGAGCACCCAGGACGGGGTCTACCAGGCGGTCTTCCTGGAGGTCTTCGGCCCCATGGTCATCGGCGGCCGGGGCCGGGACATCTTCCTGGACGACTACCACTCCACCCCTGAAGCCTTCATCGAGGCGCACGCGGCTCAGGGGCTTTTCTTTCTTCTCTGCCGCCATCGCTTGACCGCTCAGGCCGATCGCGGTGCCCGAGATACGGATCAGGGGAAGAAATCACAGGCATGTTCCAGGAAGCCGGCGGCTTCGCCCAGCGTTCCCGGTGCAAGGCTCGCCTGCGCAAGAGACAGGTATCCGTCCAGAGTTTCCCAGTCTGCGGGCGTGAGCTCGCCGTCTGCAACGGCCTGTCCCGAGGACCGACGGCTCTGGTCAATGAGAGTCCGGATCTGCCGGATGTCCGCCTCTGCCGAATCCGGACAGGCGCCGGCGAACGCAAACGCGTTCGCCGCCCGGGCCGAGGCCGCGCACACCGCGTCCCGGATCAGCAACGAAGTCTCGTCAACCCCCAGGTGTCGAGCCGGCTCCAGTTGGCGCCGAGCCAGACCTCGTCTGACCGCCCGCTCCTGGATGCCGGCCGCCTCGTCCCAGGTAAGGTGCAGCCGCTGGGCCACCGCCGCCAGCGCTGCCTGCTTCATCATCCAGTCAATAGCCAAGGCCTCGTAGAGCGCCGTGAAGCGAGAGCCCTCCTCGGCCCAGGGCACTGGCAACTGCCGCACCCCGTGCCGCGGACAGTTCAGCCTGGGAACCCGCGCGTGCAGCATGGTCCGATACTGGAACGTATCCAGGTGCCGCCACACCCGTTCCCGGTGATCATGGATAGGCGCCCGGGCCTGGCAGTCCGGACAAACCCAGAGTTCCTTGGAGGGCAGGACCACCCACACGTGCACCTCCCCCTGCTCCAGTCGCAGTTCGACCTTATCCACGGCCCAGGGCGAACTCAGTCCCAGAAGTCTCCCATACAGACTCTTGTCGTCCATTCACACTCCTCCGGCAGGTTTCTGTCTCTGCCAGAGGATACCACCGGATCCTGCAACCACCGAAACGGCTCCACCGCGGCTTCTCCAATGGCTCTTGAGGGAAGACGATTTCGGTTCAGTAACCTGCGCGGCCGGCCTCTTCCTCCACCGCTTAGACTGGAACCCGCACCGTGCCGGAGCCGAGCGTTTCGGCCAGGACGCCACCCCCCTCCGGGAAGAGCCGGAACCGGCCTGCGCAGAGGGGGTATCCGCCCACCAGTAAGCACCCAGGCCAAGGGAGCGAAAAGCCACTCAGGAGCACAAGGTTGACCTGTTTCTCAGCGTGACTCGACCCAACGGATGCGCTGGGGGACCAATAGAAATAGCCACACGAAACCCGGAAGAGGCCGAAAAGTACGGAGTGGGGTTTTGCTCAATCACTGATTCCTTTGATACCACTTCAGCCAATGGCGGATGGCCGGGCTCCTCAACAACCTGGGACACCTGCAAGTCAAGCTCAAGAGGCTGGACCTCGCCCTGGGCGCCTTCCAGAGCGCTGCCCGGGTCTTCGAGGAGATCGGGGACCGTGTCAACGCGGCCTGGCAGGAGGGGAACTGCGGGTCCGTCTGCCGGGATCGAGGCGAGCACGACGAGGCCCTGGACCACTACCACCGGGCCCTGGCCGTCTTCGGGGAACTCGGCCCCCGGGTCGGGGTGGTGGATCAGGCGAGCAACATCGGCTACATCCACGCCATGAAGGGGGAGGTTCCCGAGGCGATCGGCTGGTTCGAGAAGGCCAGGCAGGGGTACGAGGCTCTGGGGGAGAAGGAGAAGGCCGGACTGGCGGCCCGGAACATCGAGGTCCTTCGGGCTCACAGCGGGAAACCCTGACAGCCGGCCGGCCAATGGCACCGCGCGCCCCCTGCGGCCGGGAAGGCTCCTGCCGCGGCGCGCGGCTTTCCAAGGCGGGCGACGGCAGGCCCGGAAACGCGCGGGCGGGAGCGGCACCGGAGTCCCGATGACCGGACTCAACCTGGCAGAGAGGTACTTCTTCGAGGTCGGGCTTCCCGCACTCCGGGAGGCTTGCGAACCCCTGGTGGGCCGGATCGCCGCAGGCCTGGTGGGCGACGGCTCCGAGTGCTTCGGTTACGACGACGAGCTGTCGCGAGATCACGACTGGGGCCCGGGGTTCTGCCTGTGGCTGACCCCGGAGTCTGCACGTCCACGTCCGGGGAAACGTGGCAGCCCCGGGGGAGGCTCTTCAGGAAGCCCGGCGCGTGCAGGCCGGCCGCGGCCCCGGGGTCGGCCCGGTATTCCTCCACGGAGGTGTAGCCGCGCAGCGCCAGGGGCGCCACGTGCGCCTTGCGGAAGTTCCCCACGAGGTCCACCGCCACCAGGAACGCCTTGCCCGGGGCCCTGCGCAGGCCCCGGCCGAGCTGCTGCAGGAAGACCGTGAAGGACTGCGTGGGCCGGAGGAAAAGGACGTGGCTCAGCTCCGGGATGTCGACACCCTCGTTGAAGATGTCCACCGCGCAGATGACGTTCAGGGGGTCCTCCTCGTCGCGGATTCTCCGGATCGCCCCGGCCCGCTCCTCCTCCGCGGAGCCGCCGACCAGGGCAACCGCCTCGAGCCCGTGGCGGTCCGCGAGCTTCCTGGCGGTGTACCTGGCGTGGGCCACGGTGCTGCAGAAGGCCAGCGCCTTGATCTTGCCCGAGGAGGGCACGAACTTCCTCAGGTTCGCGGCGACGATCCCGGTGCGGGTGTCGTCGATCAGGACCCTGTCCAGCTCCTCCTCGTCGTAGTGGGTGCCCCGCCAGGTGATCCGGCTGTAGTCCGTCTCGTCGTGCACGGCGAAGTACTGGAACGGGACCAGGATCCCCCGGTCCACGGCGTCCAGGAGCCGCACCTCCGCGGCCAGGTTGTAGTCGCAGAGGGCAAGCACGTCCCGGCCGTCCATGCGCTCCGGAGTGGCGGTCAGGCCCAGGAGAAACCGCGGCCGGAAGTGGTCCAGCACCCGCCGGTAGCTGGCGGCGCTGGCGTGGTGGAACTCGTCCACGACGATGTAGTCGAAGTGCCCGGGCGGAAAGCGGCTGAGGTTCTGCTTCCTGCTCAGGGTCTGGATCATGGCGAACACGGCCGCACTCTCGAGGAGCTCGCGCCGGAGGCGGGCGGCGCGGGTCCACCTTCGCCGGTACCCCTCGAGGAAATCCTCGGACACGTCCGCGGCGTCCTCGTCCCAGTAGCTGGCGAACTCGCTCACGGCCCGGTGGAACGGCGAGGGCCCGTCCAGCGGCAGGTTCACCTCCACCGACGTGTAGTAGTTCCACTCGATGTTCTCCCGGAACCCGGCCAGGGTCAGGTTCGAGGAGCCGATGATCATCGCGCCCCGGCCGTCGCGGCGCCGGAACAGGTACGCCTTGGGGTGAAAGCTGGGCGGCTGCCGGTCATAGGGGATGCCCGGGGGGTGATAGACCCGCAGGCGGATGCCCGGCACGAACTCTTCCAGGTGGGTGAGGTGCTCCGGCCGCGTGATGTTGCCCATCGTGGAGAGCAGGATCCGCAGGTCCCCGCCCGTCTTGATGAAACGCTGGAAATCGTCCAGCAGGAGGTTGAGGATCCCGGGGGAGTAGAACGCGGAGAGGATCCAGGCCCGGGTGCTCTCCCGCAGCTCCTCCCGGATCCGCTCGAGAAGGCCCTCGTCGCCGATCCGGCTCAGGATCAGGGACGGCGCGCCTTCGACCACCCACTCCGGGAACCCGGGGGCGGGCCCGGCCTCGAGCAGGATCCCCCGGGTGTACCCGCCCTCCCTGGCCCGCATCTCGGCCTGCAGGTCGAGCGCCCGCTCGATGCTCAGGCCGTGCCGGCTCAGCAGGGCCGCCAGGCTCTCCAGGAGCTCGGCCGAGGTGTCGAGGATCCCCTCCCGGCTCTCCTTCCTGCAGGCCGCCAGGAGCCTGTAGGCCTCTTCAAGGAGCTTGCCGCCCAGGGCCTCCTTCAGCTCCCCGTCGCCCAGGGTCCGGCAGGACGCCGGCCCGCTGTCGCCGCTTTCCGCGGCCGGGGAGGCGCCGTCCCTGGCGAGCCTCAGGTACGCGGCCGGCGGCCGGATCTCCTCGCTGCTCAAGGCGCCCCCTCCCTCCCCAGCACGTACCCCAGCCACACCTCGCCGGTGCCCAGCCTGGACTCGTTGCGCTGAACGTGCAGGGGGAAGACCATCTTCCGATCGCGCGCCGGCACGGAGGTGCCTTGTAGAACAGTCGCATCACTTCCCCGGCGACTTCCCCGGTCACTTCCCCGGTCACTTCCCCGGTCACTTCGGGGGCGACTTCGGGGGTGACTTCGGGGGCAATTCGCTCGGCCTGTGCTTTCCGGAGACGCCTCAGCCTCTTGCGTTCTCTTGCGGTAGTTGGTGAGCAAGAGGGTGGCTCCTCATGGCCCGGGCCGGCCAGGGGGCTGGCCGAGCGAAGCGAACCGGAGATGTTCATGCCGGTCCGCTTGCAGACGGTTGCCGGGGGATCAGGTCAACCGGCCGCGGATCCAGGAGGGATCCCGCCTACAATCCAGCACAGCATGAACGCGGACGATAGACTTCTCGATACGGTAGTATACGGCGAAGGGAAAGCGCTTCGAAAGCAGCCGCTTAAAGCCGAATTGGACGGAGTGAATGCCTGCATGAAACTGCAAGGAGTCGATGTCAGAGAAAAGGGAGTGGAGGAAGTAATCGCCGAGTCCCGCCACCTGGCTCTCGTAGAACCGGTAGCCGTCAACGAGGTCTTGCTCGGCCTCGTCCAGAATCTCGACCCTCATCTGGTCAGGTCCCGAATTCTCTGCTTCGCCTCGGCCCAGTCGACGAACTGGGAGGAACCTTGCTGAACCCGTCTCTCCCGACCCTGCAGAACCTCAGCATGCCAGGATGGGGAGGGAACCTCACTGGGTGTCCGGCAAAGACTCTCCCAGATCTCCTCCAATGCGCGGAGCTTCTCTGCGGTCGTCATCTGGTCGAGTGGGAGGGCCAATTCCATCGAACCTTCCTCCTGTTGATGTGTTGATGCTGTCCAGTACACCCTTCATGATACGCACCCGGAACCTGGCCCGCAATCGAATTCCTTATTTTTCCCCAACTCCCTGTTGAATTGCCTGGCCGATGCACGGGAAGTCCCGCGGACCTCGTCCGGTTCGATCCGCATGACCCCCCAGATGACATGCAGAGGGACCACCTCGCTGCTCAAGGCGCCCCCTCCCTCCCCAGCACGTACCCCAGCCACACCTCGCCCGTGCCCAGCCTGGACTCGTTGCGCTGGAAGTCCAGGACGCGGAGCCCCAGCCCGGCGAAGACGGCCCGCAGGGCCTCGTCCTGCCAGAGGCTGAAGGTGCGGCCCTTGTCGTCCGTTGCCTGCCCCTCACCCTCCTTGAGCGTGATCAGCACCAGGCCGCCGGGCTCGAGCGCGGCGGTGCACCGGGAAAGGAGCGCGGGAAGATCCCGGTGCGGCACATGCACGAACGCGCCCACGAGGAGGATCGCGTCCACCGAGAGGGAGGAGAAGTCGAAGGCGGTGAAGTCGGCTTCCAGGATCTCGCAGGCCGCGTTCTCCCGGGCGAGCCTCGCCAGGCCCGGGGAGCGCTCCAGGCCGACCGCCCGGTACCCCCGGCGCCGGAGCCAGCGCAGGTCCCGGCCGGACCCGCACCCCACGTCCAGGATGACCGCGCCGGGGCGGAGCCTGCCGGCAAGGGGCCGGAGGAACGGCGAGGGGTCGATGTGAAAGGTGGCCTCGTGGTAGGCCTCGGGGTGCAGGTGGTAGTAGTCCCTCATGGGCGGCCCGTGCCGTGTGGTTTCCTTTGCGCCACCAAGGTGAAGCGGCTGGAGCGAACGGGCAAATCGGCCCCTTGTAATCGCACAGAAGGGTCTTTGCGTCCTGCATGCGGAGGGCCCAGGAGATGCGGGCCGAACGATAAGGTCAGTTGCGGGGCCACTCCACACGCCGGATTGAGGGTAGCTGGCTTGGAAACAAACTAATCTTCAACAGGGTCCTGCGGGTCCAGATCACCTGCACCGCCGTGTTCGGCCAGATGTTCACTGATTCTCGTTGCTCTTCGACTGATCTCCTCGACACTCAACCCCTCCCATAATGTCCTTTGCCACTTCGTGTAGTCGAATGGTTCTCGCTGGATGAGGGCAATGAACCTTTCCGCTCCCACTGTTCCCAGGGATTCTGTCAGGGCTTGAACCCCTTTAATCTTGACTTCAGTATCTGTAATCATGAATACACCTCTCGAATGAAACGGATGGGGTCGACAATAGCAAGGTCTTCGATCCGTTTTCCCCTTTTCAGGACCTGGTCGTCCGTAGTCAGAAAGTATTCGCATCCGGCTGACAAGGCGCATGCAACATGTAATGCATCCTTGCTCCGCAATCCCAACTCGGTTAGCTTCCGAGCTGCTCTTAGGATTGGCGGGTCTTCCTTAACATGGATGATAGCATGTTGACTCCAATCCCGGATCGGCTTTTTCCTTTCCTGAAAAGGGTTTACTGAATTCTCAGCGTCAAGAATGTAGGACCAAACAAGTTCAAATTTCCCTTCAAGGATATCGTCTTGAATTCTCAGCTTAGCTTCCGCCTCCAGTCTGATCCTGATTTGGGATTGATCATCAAAAGGGCGGTTGAAGCAGCAATTATCTAAATAGAGCCTCATAGCAGTCCCTCAGATGTCACTCACCATAGGGATCATCTTCAATTGCATGGCTGATGCGGGGAGGAAGCCGCAGGCCTCGGCAGCACTGTCTGGCCCCCATATGTCTGAAGCGTAAGCGAGAACGGTTGCAGAAGCAAGTGACCAGTCCCGGCCGGCAGCCGCGCCCCGCGTCCAGGATGACCGCGCAAGGGGGGAGCCTGCCGGCAAGGGGCAGGAGGAA
>VGYL01000242.1 GCA_016872975.1 Planctomycetota bacterium | reverse complement strand
GCAGTCGGACCTGATCCACAAACAGAATGAAGGCGCGACGCGCGTGGACAATCTCGCCGGCCTGTTCCGCACCGTGGCCCGCAACTACCTGATCGATGTTCTCGGCTCGCGGGAACTCGCGTCCGCTTCCAACTCGGGCGAGGCCATCGCCACCGGCGGTGTATTCTCGAACGACCTCGTCCGCCAGAATCTCTCCGATCTGCTCGGCACGACCGTCGTCCGGCCGGAACACCATCACAATATCGCCGCCATCGGTGCCGCCCTCAAAGCCATCGAAGAGAAGAACACGTTCGTGCTGGATCTCCAGCAGCTCAAGACCGTTGCCGAGTACAGTCGCGAGCGGCGCAAGTTCGCCCTCCCGCTGGCGGCCAGTCTGGACCAGGTGCATGAGAGAAGCGAAGCCCTGCAGGGGGACATCCCGCCCGGCACGGAGGTCGTGCTCGGCATCGACGGCGGCAGCACCACCACCAAGGGCTCGCTCGTCGAGATCGAGACCGGCCGGCTGCTGGACAAGCTCTATATCAAGACCCACGGCAATCCCGAGGAGTCGCTCAAGCGCGTCCTGCGCTACCTGTCGCGGCATAAGGACAACGTCATCATCCGCGGCGTCGGCGCGACCGGCTCGGCCCGCAAGCTCTACGAGAAGATCCTGCTGAGCAAGAGCAAGGCCCAGCAGCTCGCCGACCAGGGGATCGCGCCGGTCGATCGGATCACCGACGAGATCACCTGTCACGCCCTCGGCGTCAAGCACAACAACCCCGAGGTCGACACGATCTTCGAGGTCGGCGGCCAGGACATGAAGTTCACCTGCTTCGCCCAGGATGGCAGCGTCAAAGAAGCCAAGATGAACTATAGCTGCCAGGCCGGCTCGGGCCAGACCCTCGAGAACATGGCCGACGTGATCAACCTCAACGTCGAGAATACGTTGCAGGAAGCCGCCTTGCGGGCCCCGCGGGTGCCGATCATCGACTCCACGTGCGGCGTCTTCATGGAGATGGACGAGAACCGCCTGATCGCCGAGGGCTTCAGCCGGGACGAGATCGCCGCCGCCATCGTCCGTGGCACCGCCGCCAGCTATTACTTCAAGTTCGTCGGCGGCGCCCAGCATTCGGGCAACAAGTGCTCCGCCCAGGGCGGTCCCGCGCTGGGCAAGGCTTTTCTCGCGGCCCTGGCCCAGGTCACCGAGAAAGAGGTCGAGGCCTACCCGCACCGCGAGATGTTCGGCGCCTGGGGCCAGGCCCTCGACATCATCGCCGGCATCCGGCGCCTGCAGGAAGAGGGCAAGTCCTATGGCACCGCCTTTCGCGGCTGGCAGATCATCGACATGGCGTTCCAGAAGCAGAAGGTCCTCTGCCGCGAGCTGTTCGGCGACAAGTCCTGCGGCATCCGGGACTGCCAGCTCGAGGTCTTCCACATCGAGGACGACGAGATCATCACCGGCGGCTTCTGCCCGCGCGGCAACTCCGAGGGCGTCAAGAGGCCCAAGACCAACTACGTCGATCGCTATCACAAGATCTACGACAAGCACTTCAAGAAGCAGGGCTGCCTGCTGGGCGAGGTCGGCATCGTCACGGCCGAGGGACCGACCGTCGGCATCAAGCGCAGCATGGCCACCCTGGGCAGCAAGGGCATCTGGAGCGCGACCCTGTTCCGGGCGCTGGGCTTTTTCCCGGTAGTCTCGCCGCGCAGCGACAAGGAGATCGCCAAGATCGGCGTGGACAACTCGCGAACCGAGTTCTGCATCGCCCGCAAGCTCGCGACCGGACACACCGCGGTCCTGAACAACCACCCCGGGGTCGAGTACCTGTTCAACGCCAGCTTCATCGAGCAGCGCAAGCCCCAGCCGCCCGACCTCAAGTATTGCATCTATACCGAGTCCGAAGGCTTCATCCTCAACGACGTCTTCTCGCTCGACAAGAACCGCCAGTTCAACCCGATCCTGCACTTCGGCGACCTGCCCCTGCTCGTGCGCCAGTTGCGGATCGAGTTTGAGCGGCTCGGGTTCCGCTATTCCGAAAAGCAGTTGCGCGACGCCATCGCCTCCGCGGACCACGCGGAGAAGGAGTTCAAGGCGGAGCTGTACGCCGAAGGCGACAAGTTTCTGGAGCGCGTCACGAAAGAGGACACGAAGGCCTACGTCGGCCTGGGACACGACTACGTCCTGCTCGACTCGGAGGCCAGTTCCAATTCCGGCGCGATGTTCTCCCAGGTCCGCGGCCTCGATTACATCCCGCAGCAGTTCCTCGAGCACAAGTTCCAGGACCTCGATCTCCATGAGTTCGTGGAGAACGAGTTCTGGACCCAGACGGTGAAGATCCTGCAGGCCGGCCTGTTTGTGGCCAACCATCCGAACCTCTTCGCGGTCCGCATGGTCAACTTCGCCTGCGGCCCGGACAGCCTCAAGATCTACCAGGAGGAATCGATCCAGCAGGCGGTGAACAAGCCCATGCTTGTCCTGCTGACGGACGCCCAGACGAACAACGCCCCCTTCGTCACGCGGACCGAGGCCCACGAGCGGGTCGTTCAGCAGAGCCGCCCGGTGAAGCTGGACATGAGGAAGCTCAAGGTCCAGTCCGCCAACACCTACGACAAGCGGATCTGGCTGGTCCCCTACATGGGCGACGCCAGCCACGTCGCCGCCGGCGGCCTGGGCTACTTCGGCATCGAGGGCCGGGTCCTGCCCACGAACACGCCGCGCGGCTACGAGGTCGCCCGCAAGCACGTCTCGACCGAGGTCTGCTACCCGCTCAAGGGCGTGGTCGGCGACGCCATCGGGTACCTGCAGGAGCAGATCGAGCTGACCGGCCGCGAGTACGTGGAGAACAACTATCTCGTGATGCTCCCGACGACCAGCGGACCCTGCCGGTTCGGCAAGTACAGCGAGGTCGTCCGGCACTTCATGAAGCTCGAGGGCCTGGAGAAAGTCCCGGTCGTGGGCCCGTCCTCGGAGACGGACTACGTCGATATTCCGCTGCCCAGCGGGCTCGGCGCCGCGGCCCAGGTCAAGCTGCAACAGCTCCTGTTCAAGGGCATCAATGCCTCGGACCTCCTGGAGGATATCCTGCGCCGCTTCCGGCCGTACGTCGAGGACAAGCCCGCGCTGGACTTGCTCAAGCAGGCCCGGCTCGACGCCCTGGGCGGCGTGCTCCTCAAGGGCGGCCGGACCGAGGACCTCCTTCGCTGGGGCCGGGAGACGGTCGAACTCTTCAAAGGCGCCAAGCTCCGCTACCGCGAGCGCTTCCCGCTGGTCCTCTACATCGGCGAGATCTACATGCGCCAGCACGATCCCTATACCGATTTCGCCATCCACCGGCTGGAGGACGCCAAGCTCGAAGTCGTCCGCGACCCGATCACCGACTGGCTGCTCTACGTCAACAAGATGAACGTCCGCAACGCCAAGCGCGACGCGAGCCTGGGCCTGAAGGACTTCGATTGGAGCCGGCTGCGCCGCTCGATGGGCAAGCTGGGCAAGACGACCCTCAAGGGCGCGTACATGACCCGCATCGCCGAGAAGCTGGCGGCGCCGTTCCACGAGGTCCTCGCCGGCCGGCACGTCCTGCCGCACCCGATGGAGATCATCGAGACCCTCGAACGCGCCCACGAGACCCACGGCAACATCGAAGGCGAATCGCCCCTGAGCACCGGCATCGCCTATTACTTCATGCACGAGCTGATGCACCCGCATGGCGACGCCTACATCTCCGGCATCTTCCACGTCGGGCCCTTCACCTGCATGCAGGAAGGCGTCGCGACCGCCAAGATCGAAGCGATGGTCAAGGAGTTCCGCAAGACCAGGCCCGACCTGGTCTTCCCGATCATCCACGCCTTCTTCGGCGACTCGCCCAACGCCAACCTCGACGCCGAGATCGCGGTCTTCCAGGAACAGTGCTATCAGAAGCGGGACCTGCTGCGCCAAAAGCACGGCGCCGCGCATCGTCACAGCCACGACATCCGCGGCCTCGCCTCCGGCCACAGGCACCCGGCCGCCGAGACGCACGCCCCGCGCTAGTCCACGGCGTTGCGGCCTGCCGGATCATGGGTGGCATCGCCAAGGCCTAAGGCCTTGACGATGGCTTTCTCGCAGGCGATCCAGGCACCGTCACGGGCATCAACCATCGTCAAAGGCAAGCCTTTGGCGATGCCACCCTTTGTGGTATTGCGTCCCGTGGGTTTGTAGCGGTAGGGTGGGCCCGGCCCACCGATTTCCCTTCCCAGAACCGGACCCTTGCACCGACCCGCCAAACAGAAAGGCACGGGCAAAACAGGTCGCTTCGATGTTCTCGAAGCGACCGTTTGCCCGTGCCTTCTGCTATGAATTCAGTTCAGGCCCGATGCGCGCAGTCGGACCTGCTGGATGCAAAGCCACCCGCCGACATGTCATTGCGGGCGCCGCGAAGCAATCTCCCACCCGTGAGGTTCAAATTGCTTCGTCGCCCTCGGCGCGAAGCGCCGCAGCGCGTCGGGCCCTGCAATGACATATCCGGGTTCATTCTGTTAGAGGCGCTTAGTACATCCCGCCGCCCGGCGGCATCGCGGGGGCCTTTTCCTTCTTCTCGGGGATCTCGCTGACGATCGCGTCGGTGGTCAGCAGCAGCGAGGCGATGGAGGCCCCGTTCTGGAGGGCGGTCCGCTCGACCTTGGTCGGCACGATCACGCCGAACTTGAGCATGTCGCCGTATTCCTTGCGGAGCACGTCGTAGCCGAAGTTCTTCTCCTTGCTCTCGATCACCTTCTGGGCGACGATCGAACCGTCCAGCCCGGCGTTCTGGGCGATCTGCTTGATGGGAGCGAGCACCGCCCGACGGACGATATCGACGCCGATCCCCTCGTCGCCTTTGGTCTTGATCTTGTCGAGAGCCGGCAGGGCCCGGAGCATGGGCACGCCGCCGCCCGGCAGGATACCCTCTTCCACCGCGGCCCGGCAGGCGTGCAGCGCG
This sequence comes from Planctomycetota bacterium, assembly GCA_016872975.1. Classification (GTDB taxonomy): domain Bacteria; phylum Planctomycetota; class Phycisphaerae; order Sedimentisphaerales; family Anaerobacaceae; genus PLanc-01. Next base: position 3,856 of record VGYL01000242.1, on the reverse strand, counting down.
TCCTCGACGCGGGCCTTCTTCTCCTTCATCTCGGCCTCGGTGGCCGCGCCCACGTTGATCTGGGCGACGCCGCCGGCGAGCTTGGCCAGTCGCTCCTGGAGCTTCTCGATATCGTAATCGCTGGTCGATTTCTCGATCTCCGCCTTGATCTGCTCGATCCGGCCCTTGATGGCCTCGGTGCTGCCGCCGCCTTCGATGATCGTGGTGGTGTCCTTGTCGATCGTGATCTGCTTGGCCCGGCCGAGCTGCTTGAGCTCGATGTTCTCCAGTTGCAGGCCCAGGTCCTCGAAGATGGGCTCGGCGCCCGTCAGGACCGCGATGTCGCTGAGCAGGGCCTTACGCCGGTCGCCGAAGCCGGGGGCCTTGACCGCCGCCACCTGCAGCACGCCGCGCAGCTTGTTGACCACCAGCGTCGCCAGCGCCTCGCCTTCGACGTCCTCGGCGATGAGCAGCAGAGGCTTGCCCTGCTTGGCCACCTTCTCCAGCAAGGGGACCATCGACTTGACCGAGTTGATCTTCTTCTCGTGCACGAGGATGAACGGCTTGTCGAGCACGACGGACATCGTCTCGAGGTTGTTGACGAAGTGCGGGCTGAGGTACCCTTTGTCGAACTGCATGCCCTCGACCAGCTCGACCGTCGTGTCGAGGGACTGGCCCTCGGCCACGGTGATCACGCCGTCCTTGCCGACCTTGTCCATGGCCTCCGCTAGCCGCTTGCCGACCTCCAGGTCCTGGTTGGCCGAGCAGACGGCCACCTGCTCGATCTGCTTGCTCGATTCGACCGTGGTGCTCATGCGGTGGAGCTCTTCCACGATCGCCTCGACCGCCAGGTCGATGCCCTTCTTGACCTGCATGGCGTTGGCGCCGGCGGTGATGTTCTTGAGGCCCTCCTCGAAAATGCTCTCGGCCAGGATCGTCGCGGTCGTGGTCCCGTCGCCGGCGACCGAGGAGGTCTTCGACGCCACTTCCTTGACCATCTGGGCGCCCATGTTCTCATTGGAATCTTCGAGCTCGATTTCCTTGGCGACGGTCACGCCGTCCTTGGTCACGGTCGGGGAGCCGAACGACTTCTCGAGGATGACGACTTTGCCGGCGGGCCCCAGCGTGACCTTGACGGCCTTGGCCAGTTTCTTCACGCCGTCCCGGATGGCCGCCCGTGCATCCGTCCCGAAAGCGATCTTTTTCGCTGCCATGTTGTAATTACTCCTTCACTCTTGAGTTTGCCACTTACTTCTCAATCACCGCCATGATGTCCGACTCGTCCATGATCAGGTACTCTTTGCCGTCGATCTTGACCTCCGTGCCGGCATAACTGGTGAACAGCACCACGTCGCCCTTCTTGACCTGGACTTCCCGGCGGGTGCCATTCTCGAGCGTTCGGCCTTCACCGACGCTGACCACTTCGCCGCGCTGCGGCTTTTCCTTGGCCGTGTCCGGCAGGACGATGCCACCGGCCGTCTTTGCCTCCGCCTCGACGCGCTTCACCAGCACCTTATCTCCCAAGGGTCGAATCTTCATTGGTCCTAGCTCCTTTCATCTGGCAAAAAGATTGCTGTTGTACTTCTTCAGGAAGAGCCGGTTGAGCAGCTCTCGCAGGATGTCCATGTCCACCGGCTTGCCGACGACGCCGAAGACCTCCAGTTGCAGCGCCTTGCCCAGGAGGTCCTTGTCGGTATTGCTGGTCAGCAGGATACAGGGCACGCGCGGGTAGCCCAGCCGGATCACCTTGACCGTGGCCAGGCCGCCGGGCCGGTCGGCATCCGCATCGACGATCGCCGTATGAATCCGCCGGCTGGCGATGATGGTCACGAAGTCGCTGGCCTTCTCGGCCACGAGGAGGTTGACGCCGCGCGGCCGGAAGATGTCGCGCACCGCCTCCGGCCAGGCCCAGTTCGCCGCACTGGCCAGAACGTTCACCTCGTCGAATTGTGACCACTGAGCAACCATGACAATACCGTGTCGGCCTACGGTGCAAATGGCATGCCAAAAGCACACGCGCTGCTGGATCGGGCGTAAATGGCCCCAAGACCGCCATTTACAGCCAGACCGCCCCCGGCCTCCATCTGGCAAAATTGCAGTTCCGTCCCCGCGCTCTGCCACGCTGGCAGCCAAATTGGCGGCCCGGGCGCCAGGCAGGGCAATGGCAGGTCCGGCCTTGAAGCCGTTCGGAGTACCGCGTTTACGCGGGTCTGGATAGTCCTCTCCTCCACGTTGACAAGGTCCTGAGCCACGGCGCGGTCCGAACGCGCTAAAAGGGTGTGTGAGAAGCCAGCGTTCTCTGGGTGGCATCGTCAAGCGGAGTCTTCGGAGCTTGGCGATGGCGGATTTCCCGTGCGCCGGACCATCGCCAAGGCCTACCGGCCTTGACGATGCCACCCCTTTCACACCCCCTCTAACGAGTCTTGACGGACAAGTTCTGTAATCAGAACCCGGTAACGGGTGCTCTTCGCAGGGCGAGCGTGGGCTGCCAAACGCGATTCATCGCGTTTGGGGACCCCGTCCCCGCTCGCCGAAGATGTCGTGCGAGGACACACGACCTACGCGGAGAGCGGCTCGCGCGGCCATTACCGAAGCTGTCCGTCACAACTCATGAGGCGGAACTCCGAACCAGGCCCACCTGCAATTGCCTGAGAACACCACGGGGTTGACACGACGGGGTGCGCCAGTAGAATCTGCCTGTTCGATTTCGGTTCCGACCGCCTTTGGAGAGAGTCATGGTGAGAATATACGCCCTGCCTTCGGCCTTGAGCATTGTCTTTCTGGCGGCGCGGCCCCAGTACCTGGGCGCCAGCGTGGCCCCGGTCCTCGTGGGCTCGGCGCTGGGCTATGCCGTGGTCGGACGGTTCGAAGTCGCCCTGTTCGCGCTGGCGGTCCTGGCCATCATGGCCCTGCACGCGGGTGCCAACGTGGTCAACGACTACTTCGATCATCTGTCCGGCAACGACTGGATAAACGAGAACCCCACGCCTTTCTCCGGTGGCCGGCAGTACATCCAGAGGGGACTTCTCTCCCCCCGCGCCACCTTGCTGACCGGTACCGTATACCTGGCGGCCGGCGCCGGGATCGGGTTGGTGATCGTGGCCCTGTCACGCAGCGCCGTCATCCTGGGGATCGGCGTGGCGGGGGTGCTCGGAGCGTTCTTCTATACGGCCGGCCCGTTTCGCCTGGGTTATCGCGGCGTGGGCGAGATCGTCATCGGCGTTCTGTTCGGCATCCTGCCGGTCTACGGCTCGTATTATCTCCAGACCCGATCCCTCGATCTGCTGCCGCTATTGCCCGCCCTGATCGTGGCCATCCTGATCTTCCTGGTGATCCTGGTGAACGAGTTCCCGGACCTGCCCGCCGACGCTCAGGTCCGCAAGAGAACCATGGTCGTCGCTCTCGGCGTACCCGCCTGCGTGCTGATCTACCGGGCTACGATGGCGGCCACGTACCTGCTGGCAGTCCTGATGCTGTTCCGTAGCGCGACGTTTTTCGCCGGGCTGCTCTATCTCTTGACGGTGCCTCTGGCCGGCCTGGCTGTGCGCGCCGCGAATCCGGTGGACCTGGCCCGACCGGGCCTGTACCGGGCCAACCAGCTCACCATCCTGCTGCACAACGTCGGGACCGTGGCCCTGGCCGCCGGGTTGTTGGTTCCCGGTCTGCTCCCCTGAGAGCGTGTCTGAAGACGGCCTGGCCCAAGAAACGCCCTTCTCGAGTAACGGCGGTCATCGCACGCCTTTGTCGCTGAGTGCCATGTCTACGCCTCGTAGACATGCTCGCCTTCGTGTGCAGGACATGCCTGCGCAAAGCCGTAGGCATGGCACGGGGTCCCCCAGCGCGATGAATCGCGGTGGGGGACCCCGCCCCGCCATGA
>VGYL01000241.1 GCA_016872975.1 Planctomycetota bacterium | reverse complement strand
AACGCGCGACACGGCCGCTACGAGATCTACTTCCGCATGAGCGAGCAGCCGCACGCGAGAATCACGCGCCTGTCGGAGATCCTCGGCAACGAGCTGGGACCCGAATGGCGACGGATGGGCGAGGTCGTGATCGGGAATCGCCCGGCAGATTAGACCGGTTTCCTACCGCCGCGTAAGGACCAGCGCCGCGGAGGCCACGGTCGGCGCCCGCTATCTCGTTGTGAGCCATAGGATTTCCTGTGCCGCCATTCCGGACCGACGCGTCCCTATCAGTCGACGGGCCTGGCTTTCACCACTCGATCCGGCTATAGTCGAGCGCGTTACGTGCCACCTGACTGGGGGTTGCTGATCATGCGTGCGGCACTGCGAGGACTACTCCAACACGTCCGCCAGAACAGCGCGACCGAAATACTCGGCCAGGTGGATGATCATATTGCTGGCCCATCCTTTGTTCCAACGAAGAAGGAACGCTGAACGCGTTCACACAAACTTAAGGAGGTATACGATGGCAACTTGCCCGAATTGCGGTCACAATCCCTACGGTCTTAGCAGCTCATGGATGTGGATCTATCAATGCCATGACTGTGGTAAGCACTTCTGTCACAACTGCGGAACAACTACTGGAGACGGTGTTCGGTGCGCACACTGTGACTCTGATAATACTGAGAAAGATCATGAGTGTCACGGTGATCCAGAATGAGAATGCGCCACATGATTCTGCGGTTGTGAGGGGTGTTGAGTTAACTTACAGCAAGGAAATCAGAGCCGACTATTTTCGTTCATGGGGAGTAAGTGTTGAAGTGACAAGCACATGATACTTGGTTCTCCGCGCTCCAAGTAGCCTGACAAATGAAGATTATGGCCGACAACCGGCTGGTGCGGACGCCGGGAACAATGGGTATATTTGAACAAGACATCTATACGCCGGCGCCCAACAGCCGGAGCGTTCTACCGTTCGAGGGAACGAAGAGGTGACATTCCGGGCCCACAATTCGTCTGATCTCGACATCGGCATCCGGGTCGAGGCCTTCAAGTGGCTCCACGATCAGGTCGCTGCGGTCGGCGATGTCCTTCCGATCGATCTCCTCCGCCGGGGATTCACCCACGAAGGCGCCCGAGTTCCACTGATGGGGCCTCAAGGCATCTTCAAGCCTGCAGTTCTTCCTGAGCTGCCGCTATCGATCACAACCGCGCCGGATGGACCTTACGATGACGCCTTCACTTCCGCCGGCCTCCTCACTTACCGCTACCGTGGTACGGATCCCGACCACCGAGACAACGTGGGATTACGAAGGGCGATGAAACAACAGAAGCCGTTGGTCTATTTTCACGGCGTGGCAAAGAGCCGCTATCTGGCGGTGTGGCCTGTGTTCATCGTGGGCGACGACCCGGCGACTCTGGCCTTTCTCGTTGCCGCCGACGATGAGCATCGCGCCGATTCGGCCGCCAGGAATGCAGGGCAGATCGTTTCCGAAGTGCACGAGGTGGAGGGCCGACGAGCCTACATCACCGCATCCGTGAGGGTTCGGCTCCACCAGCGCGGGTTCAGAGAACGGGTATTGCGGGCCTATCGGGACCAGTGCGCCATCTGCCGGCTTCGTCATCGTGATCTTCTCGACGCAGCCCATATCATTGGCGATGGCGAGTCCGCTGGCGAGCCCGTGGTGACTAACGGGCTCTCGCTCTGTAAAATCCACCACGCGGCGTTCGATCACCTCATCATAGGAATCCGCCCGGACTACGTCGTCGAAGTCCACCCGAAGGTCCTGAAGGAGAGCGATGGGCCGATGCTACGTCACGGGCTGCAAGGCCTGCACAACTCATCGCTCGTCCTGCCCACCGCTCGACACAACCATCCTGATCGCGATCGTCTGCGTGAGCGGTACGAGCGCTATAGTCGCGTCGCCTGATGTCCGCTCAAGAACAATGGGCTCTGGGACGGAACGGCAGAATAAGCGGATCCACTTGGTGGTGGCAGGGGCGGCGCCCACAAGTGATCCGCAGCGTTAGCTTGCTAGGGGGAGCGTGAAGATGGACAGACGGCAGATGCTCGCGATCATCGGTTGCTTTGTGCTTTTTGTCGGGGTGTTCGCGCCGCTAATCAGCATTCCGATCATGGGCAGCATGAACTACTTCCAGAACGGCAGAGGTGACGGAATCATTGTGATGGGGTTCGCAGTTGTATCCCTCGCCGCAGCCCTTGCGCGGAGGTTCAAGTGGCTCTGGCTTACGGGGGTGGGCAGTCTCGGGATGCTAGGGTTCACGCTCTTCAACTTTCAGTACCGCTTCTCGAAGATGAAGGCAGAAATGAACAAGGGCCTGGAGGATAATCCGTTTCGGGGCCTCGCAGATCTAGCGGTCCAATCCGTCCAAATGCAGTGGGGCTGGGCTGTGTTGCTTGTTGGCGGAGTCATGCTGCTGATCGCGGCCGGGATGAGGGAAGGCGTCGATGGCCAGCAGCAAGCCAACCCGCCGCCCCAGCCGCCGGCGAGCCGGTAGGCCAGGTGGTAATCCAGAGTGCGGGCTCGTCAGCCGCGGCTGAGCGGCAGCGTTCGACGCAAAGCCAGCCCACGCCACAAGAGCGTTCGAAGGAGGTCAGTATGAAGGGTTCGGGAAGCACCGGAGTCGGCGGGACTTGGTTCTCGGCAAGCTGGTTCACCGTCCTCACACTCGCCTTGCTGCCCCCCCTCGGGGTCACTCTGATGTGGCGCTACCGGACCTGGAGGACCCCGGCCAAGCTCCTTCTCTCGACATGGGGCCTGTGTTGGACCCTGGCCGTCATCCTGCCCAAGGACGAGCCCGTCCGACAGACATCGGATGCGCTTCTATCGGACCAAACTCAACCAGACCAAGTGCCGACTCAGACAAGCAGGAGCGACAACCGAATCATCGCGGCCCAGCAGGCCGCAGAGCGCGAGCGGCTGCAGGCGGCGGAAGCCGAACGCGAGAGGAAGGAGGCTGCCGCTCTTGCCGCCGAGGCGCAGCGTAAGGCCGGCGAGGAGTACGAGGTGGATGGCCTGGTCCTGCTGCTGAAGACGCTAAAGGGAAGCACTGAAGAGTACGGCGGCGAAATCACAGGCGTTGTGGTCAATCGCCGGAACCGGGAGGTTGGGTACGCGCAGATCTCGTTCAACCTGTACGACGCGTCGGGAGCGCAGGTCGGGTCAGCATTCGACAACATCACCAACTTGGAAGCCGGCGGCAAATGGCGCTTCAAGGCCAACGCATTCGGAACCGATTTCGTTCGCTTCAGGTTTGCCGAGTTGACAGGGTACTGACCATGGACTCGTCGAACAAAGCTATGAACCCGTTGGCCGCCGCTTCGCGTCGCCCACGGGTTATAGCCGGCGTTAGGCATGCCGAACGGACTGGAACCACGAATGTCTGATCCGACTGTTCTCAAGCCGTCACGAAGACGAGGATGGTTGTGGCTCTTCGTGGCCACTCCTCTCGTGGCATTGCTGTTCATCTGGGTCCTCAATTACCAACTCGTAGGGCACCCGGTTCAAACGAAGCTCAGTGCCGACCCCAGGAACCAGGGCTACTCGCTCAGTGCGCACTTTCGCTACTACGTCGATCCAAGTGTGTTGGTGCTCGACCTGCGCGCTGTAGAGAGTGCTGCGCCAGTGGACCTGTTTCGAGCTCTGTTCCAGTCCGCCGAAGCGCTTCACGAGTCGGGGCGGCGGTTTGATAGGGTGGTGCTCGCAAGAGCTGGAAGCCCCGTGTTCCTAATGGAGGGCGAGGCATTCTCCACAATCGGAGCCGAGTTCAGTGCAGGACAGAATCCCGCCTATCTGATTCGGACGCTTCCCGAGAAGCTCTTTCGCCCGAGTGGCCAGCCTGCATTTGATCGCTGGGAAGGTGGATGGCTCGGGGTGCTGGGAGAGCAGATGGAAGATGCGAACCAGGCCGCCCACCAGTGGGCATCTGCCAGTGAACAACGCCTAACAACCGGTTCCAGCGGCGGGCGCTGCGTCCCGCCGCTGAACCGGAGAGTTAGCGGGACCGAAGGAGAAGTAATCTGAACACGTTGGAAACAGACCGGCTGACGTCGAGACCGTTCGAAGAGAGGGATACCGAGGCTGCACTCGAGTGGTTTGGCGACTCGGTCGTCATGAAGTAGATACCCAGCGGGCCGGACTTGGACCTGACGGACACGCAGCGGCGAATCGCGGTGTACCGCAACCACCAGGCAACGCACGGCTTCAGCAAGTGGGTCGTCGTCGAACCGGATTCGGGCTCACCAGTGGGTGATGCTGGCCTGATGGTGCTGGAGCAGCAAGGTTGGATCGATCGCCGATGGGAACATCCATCGCGCCTTCCCCCGCTTCGGTCACCCGCGAACAATCTATAGACCCTGGGAGAAGCGCTCAAGGCGACGATGCACGCTGGCCCTCGGCCTCCTCCCTCCTCTGCCCTGCCCTCCCGCAGCTCAAAGCCGCCCTCGGCTCCAGGAAATCACCCCCACGCGACATCGACAGGATTGGCTCCGCCCCTCATGCTCGCCTGACGAGCCCCACAGGCTCCGCGGATCCCCTCCTTCCGCCGATCGCTCCTGCCACCCGAACGATCCGGCTCCGCATCCCGCAGACCACTCCCCTCACTTCCCTCAAGGCGGTGCCCGAGCGGGAAGCGGTTCGAAACGCCGCAAGGTAGCCTGGTTCGTCGCATGACGCGGGTTTAGGAAGACGAGGGCGGCCGGCCACGGGAATGTTGACAGCACCACCGCGCCGTCACGTTCGTCAACGTTCGTCCCCGATCCTCCCGGCTCCCAGACGGACGCGGGCCTCGCTCGCGTTCGCGCCGGGACCTCCGTGGCCGGACGAAACGTCTCATCATCCGGGCTCCCGCCTTTCCCTGTAACATCCCGCGCCTTCCCGCATAGATCAGGCGAAAGACACTTCTGGAAAGGAAGGCGCCGTGCCCGAACCCGTTGTCTCCCTCCTGCAGGTCTCCAAGCGATACCCACGCTTCGTTCTGGACCCTTTCGATCTCGAGGTTGGCCCGAACCGGCTGGTCGGCCTGGTCGGTCCTAACGGATCCGGGAAGTCGACCCTCTTGCGCATCCTCGTCGGCCTCGTGCGCCCGGATTCGGGCCAGGTCCGCATCTGCGGACATCCCGTACCCCAAAGGCAAGCCGACGCCAAGCAGGAGATCGGCTTCGTCTCCGAGGACATGCGCCTCCACGCCGGGGCCACCTTGCGCTGGCATGCCCGGCTGGTCCGCTCCCTCTGTCCCGCCTGGGATGAGAACCGGGCGAACAACCTCGCCGAGCGCCTTGGTCTGTCTTGGGACCAGCGCGCCGGCTCGCTGTCGCGCGGGCAGACGGCCAAGGCGATGCTCCTGCTCGCCCTCGCCCGCCGCCCGCGCCTGCTGCTGCTGGACGAGGCCACGGCGGCACTGGACTCGGAGGCGCGCGAGGATGTGTTGGGCGAGCTCGGGCGGCTCGTGAGCCGGGAAGGGGTGACCGTCCTGCTCTCTTCCCACCACGCCGCCGATCTCGCCGGTCGAGCAGACGAGGTGTTCCAGCTTCCGGAGGGGCGCTGGGAGGCCTTCGCACCATCGCCCATTCGATCGGCCGTCTCTTTGCGCTGAAAGGAACACTCTCATGAACCTCCGATCGATCCTCGTTCTCGCGCGGGCGGACCTGTCGCTGAACCGGACCCCGGGCCTGCTCTACGCGGGAGCCGCGGCGGCGGGCGCGGTCATCGCCTGCACCCCGACCGGTCCCCTGCGCGGAGTTGGCGTCTCCCTCGTGATGTGCGTGCTCATCGGGTTGTGCTTCCACCTTCCGATCGTCACGGTCTTTCAGGAGGTCGCGCGCGGAACGCGAGCCTTCACCCTGTCGCTTCCCGTGACCCCGGGCGAGTACGCCGCGGGGAAGCTCGCGGCCGGCGCCCTGCTCTTCCTCCTGCCCGCGGGAGCTGCGGTCCTCATCGCGCTTCTCATGCCCGCATCCAGGCGCCTGTTCCCGACACCAATGGTGTTGCTCGCCCTGCTCGGCGGGCTCATCTTCTTCATGCAGAACATCGGGATCGCGCTCGTCACGGAATCGATGGGGGTATCGATGACCATCCTGCTCGGACAGATCTTCGTACTGGGAAACGGAATCCCGCGGCTGGGGCCGCACCTGCCGGGATGGTTCCGGTTCTGGGAAGAGCTGCACACGGGAGGCCCGTGGCGCGAGGCCGCCTTCGCCCTGTTGGTCCTCGAGCTGGTCCTCACCGTGGCCGTCGTCCTCCATCTCATGGGCCGAAAGCGCAGCTTCGTGTGAGCGGCGCCGCGCCGGACATGATGGACTTCACGACCCTCTACCGGCGCCACTCGGAGGACGTCTTCCGCTTCGCCTTCTACCTTTGCGGAGACCGAGCCACCGCCGAGGACATCGTCGCCGAGACCTTCGTGCGCGTCTGGGGAGCGCGGGACCGGGTCGAGATCGCGACCGTGCGCGGTTACCTCCTGGCCATCGCCCGCAACCAGTACCTGCAAGGCCGGCGCCGCGGGCAGCGGGACGCGATCCTGGATGAGGCGCTCCCCGACCCGGCGCGGCCGGTGGACGAGGCGCGCGAAGCCAAGCAGGAGCTGGCGCGTGTCCTGGCGTTGCTCCAGGAACTCCCCGAGATCGATCGCGCCGCGCTGCTCATGCGCGCGGAGGAGAACCTTTCCTACGAGGAGATCGCCGCCGCCCTGCGCCTCACGCCGGCGGCGGCGCGAGTGAAAGTCCACCGTGCCCGCGCCAGACTGGCCGCGGCCCGAGAGGAGCCCACCCGATGAAGATCACCGACGATGTCATCCGTGACCTGCTGCCGCTCTATCACGCCGGCGAAGTCCGCGCGGACACCCGGGCGCTGGTGGAGGCCTGGCTGCAAGAGCACCCCGCTCTGGCGGAGGAGGCGCTCCGGGAGAGCGCCTGGTCGCTCCCCGTGATTACCCGGACGGGCGCGGACGCGGAGGAGCGGGAGGCGTTGCGGCGCACCAAGGCTCTCCTCGCAAGGCGATCCTGGGCGCTCGGCATCGCGATCTTCTTCACCGCCCTGCCGCTCTCGTTCGGCGGCGGCGACCGGACCGGCTTCCACTGGTTCTTCTGGCCGGACCACGCCCTGGCGGCTTCGCTCAGTCTCGCCCTGGGGGCTGTCGCGTGGATCGCCTATGCGATCAATCACCGGAGGCTGAGGCCGAAGGGGTTCTGACCGTCGAGGAATCGCAGGCGGGTGCTCACCATGCAGATGCGAGAGCAACACGCAACGAACAGGGGGGCCGCGGTGAAGAGCCGATAGGAAGATCCATTGCGTCTTCCCCCGCTTCGATCACCCGCGAACGATTCTAGCGACTCCGGGAGAAGCGCTTCCCGCCCGGGTTCGACCTGGGATCATGGGAGGACGCGAGCGACCGCGGCGCCCGGCGACTCTCCGGCCACACCCCTCGACGGCCGCCCGTAACTCCGGCGTAACGGCCTTCCGTCATCCTTCTTTCATGTTCCGGAATCGGACACCCAAAGGAGGAAGGAATCATGCGCGCACTGCTGCTCGCAATCCTGGGCTTGGTCTTGTTGACCGCCGTCGCCGGCGCACAGGCGGAGTGGGAGTGGATCGGGCCTTCGAGCACACGTACCGACGTGCTTGCGGTCGACGCCGAGGGAGCCATCTTCATCGGCGGTGACTTCTCGAATATGCAGGTCACCGAGGACGAAGGCCTGACATGGACAGAGCTTTCCGGTCCCTTTCGCCTGGCGAGCGCGGTGGCTGCGCCTGCCGGCACGCTGGTCTGCTCAGATTCCCGGGCCGACGGGCTCTGGGTAACAGCCGACAAGGGCGTGACATGGTCGCGCGTCTCCGTGCATCAGCCCGAGGAGTGGGTCGCGGTCCTCGCCCTCCACCCGCAGACCGCGGACATCTTCGCCACCGTGCAGTTCGTCAACCTCTTCTACTCACAGGATGGCGGCTACTCCTGGCAGCCGGTGGCCGCTCCGCTGAACTGTATCGACTACTGGGACCTGGCGTTCGCCGAGAACGGGAGCATCTGGGTGAAGGGAGACGCTAGCCTCTGGCGCTCCGACGACTACGGCGCGAGCTGGACGGATCTGGCCATGCCATCGGAGTGCGCCTACGGAGGCGGCCTCCTCGTCGCGCCCGGGCCGGTGCTCTTCCTTTGGGGCCAGGACAGGGTGGCCTACCGTTGCAGCCTCCTGCGCTCCACCGACCTCGGCGTGACCTGGGAGCCGCTGGCCGACGGCCTACCAGCGCCCCCGTACCGTTGCTTCACGGCGATGGAAGATGGCGACGACGGAACGCTGTTGCTGGCCGACATGTGCAATGGGGTCTTCCGCTCTACCGACCAGGGAGGAACCTGGGAGCCCTACTCACAGGGGCTCACTGGAACAGACATCACATGCCTGGCCGACCGACCGGGAGGTGGGTACTACGCGGCATCGCTCTACGACGGAGTCTTCCGGCGTCCTCACGAAGTCGAGGCCGTTCCGGTTTCAAGCGAAGTACCGGCATTGACTTCGCTGAATGTCAGCCCGAATCCCATCCGGGAGGAAACAGCCGTGGCCTTCACCCTGGCGGCGGAAGGACCGGCCCGCATATCTCTGTACGACGCGCGGGGTCGATGCCTCCACACCCTTGCGGCGGGCGACTTCGGCAGCGGAGAGCATCGCCTCCGCCTGGATGTCCGAGACCTCGCTGGCGGCGTGTACTTCTGCCGGCTCGAGGGAGTCGGCGGGCGACTGAGCCGGAGGTTGATCGTGGTGAGGTGAACGGTTCAGGTGGACGGCAACCACACGGCTGTACCAACAGC
>VGYL01000240.1 GCA_016872975.1 Planctomycetota bacterium | reverse complement strand
GCAGGCCGGGTATGCGACGGGCCACTTCGGCAAATGGCACATGGGTGGCCAGCGGGACGTGGGCGAAGCCCCGCTGATTCAGGAATACGGGTTCGATGAGTCTTTGACCAATTTCGAAGGTCTGGGGCCGCGGGTTCTGCCCCTGTGCGACGCCCACGACGGCAAGCCGCCCCGCCGGCACGCCCTCGGCTCCGACACCCTGGGACACGGGCCGATCACCTGGCAGGACCGCGCCCGCGTGACCGAGTCCTTCGTGTCCGCGGCCCTCGCCTTCATCGACAAGGCCGAGGCGGCCGGCAAGCCATTCTACGTGAACCTCTGGCCCGACGACGTGCACTCGCCGTTCTTCCCGCCGCAGGGGCAGCGGGGCGACGGCACGAAACGCACGCTCTACCACAAGGTGCTCGAGACGATGGACGCACAACTGGGCGTGCTGTTCGACCGGATCGCCCGGAGCCGGACGCTGCGGGACAACACCCTGATTCTGCTGTGTTCCGACAATGGCCCGGAGCCCGGCGCCGGCTCGGCCGGACCGTTCCGGGGCTACAAGACGATGCTCTATGAAGGAGGCGTCCGCTCGCCGCTGATCGTTTGGGGACCCGAGCTGTTGGCCCCGGGATGCGCCGGCACGATCGACCGGACCTCCTTCCTGGCGGCCCTCGATCTGGTCCCCACACTCCTGGAGATCGCCCGCGTAACCCCGCCGGAGCACACGGTTTTCGATGGCCAGGCCCTGGCCGATGTGCTCCTGGGACGCGCGCCGGGATCGCGTACGCGACCCCTGTTCTTCCGGCGGCCGCCCGACCGGGGCGAGGCGGCCGGTATCGACAATCTCCCCGATCTGGCGGTGCGCGAGGGCACGTGGAAGCTCCTGTGCGAATATGACGGGACGCAGCCGCAGCTCTACGACCTGGCCGCCGATCGCGGCGAGACCGACAATGTCGCCGGCCGGCATCCGGAAATCGTCCGCCGGTTGTCGGCCGCGGTGCTCCAGTGGCACAAGTCCATGCCGCCCGACAACGGACCGGTCTACCGCGCCGACACCAAGGGCAAGGCCAAGTAAGCATCCGCAGCGCGGCCCAAGGGAGGAATGGATGAGAGCGCACCTCGGCATGAGCAGACGCCGGTTTCTGGCCCGGCCACCGAAAGGGTCTCGATCGTCTCCGGCAGATGGAAACTGGTTATCGCGGGCCCTGATATCAGAAACGGCCTGACCGGTGCGAATCGTACCATGCTGTACGATATCCGCCGGGACCCCAACGAGACGCAGGACGTGGCCGCCGACCGGCGCGAGGTCGTGCGGGAACTGACGACGAAGCTGATCGATTACCGTAATCTCCAGATCCCCAACGCCATCGCTCCGTACGACGTGGAAGTGGAGGGCTTCGTCCCGCCGAAAGAGTGGAAGATCGAGACGCCGTGACCACGGTCCCGGGAAACCGCCGCGGGTCAGCGGACGGGTTGGCAGCGCCCGCGGAGCACCGGGCAAGAGCACAAGAAAGGAACGGAAGTGGACGCAACGAAACACATGGCACGAGCGCGCGCCGGCCGGCGGGGCCGATCTCTGACCGCCGGTGGCGCCATGGTCCTGCTGGGTTTGATGTCGGCGGCGGCCGCGGCTTCCTGGCGGGACTACCGGGACAAGCCGGATGCCTGGTACCACAGCGAGCAGGGGGCGGGCATCATCGCGAACGTCCTGTCGTGGCAGTCCCCGCAGGGCAGTTGGCCCAAGAATACCGACACCTGGTCGAAACCCTTCTCCGGCGCGCCGGAGAAACCGCATGGCACGTTCGACAACAGTGCGACGACGGATGAGCTGCGGTTCGTGGCGCGGGCCTTTCGCGCCACGGGCGACGCCCGCTGCGAACAGGCGTTCCTCAAGGGCCTCGACCACATCCTGGCCGCCCAATACCCCACCGGCGGCTGGCCGCAGTACCATCCGCCCGGCAAGGGGTACCCACGCCACATCACGTTCAACGATGGGGCCATGATTCGCCTGATGATCTTCCTGCGCGAGGTGGCGACCGCGCCGGACTATGAGTTCGTCCCGGCGGCCCGGCGCCGGGCGGCCCGAGACGCCGTGGACCGGGGCGTCCGGTGCATCCTCAAGTGCCAGATCATCATCGACGGCCGGCGGACCGCCTGGTGCGCCCAGCATGACGAGCTCGACTACCGTCCCCGCCCGGCCCGCACCTATGAGCTGGTCTCGCTCAGCGGCAGCGAGAGCGTCGGCATCCTGCGGTTCCTCATGAGCCTGGACGATCCGAGTCCGCCGGTCGCTGCAGCCATCGCGGCGGGTGTCGCCTGGTTCGAGTCCGTCCACTTGCCCGGCATGCGGCAGACCACTGTCGCCGGCGACAGGGTCATCGTCGCGGACCCCGAGGGGCCGGGCCTGTGGGCGCGGTTCTACGAGATCGGGACGAATCGACCCTTCTTCTGCGGCCGCGACGGCGTCAAGAAGTACAGTCTGGCCGAGATCGAGGCCGAACGCCGCAACGGCTACGCCTGGTACGGCACCTGGCCCCGCACCCTGCCCGCCGACTACGCCGCCTGGCAGAAGAAATGGCCCGCCGCCGCACAGCCTGCCCCGTGACCACAATGCGTCCGAGCTGTCCCGGCGACCCGATGCCCCGCGCGACCCCTCTCCGGACGCATGATCCAGGCTCCCCGCGGGCCCGCCCTTGGCTTCCTTTCGCATGATCGTCTCGTCGCGGGGTGGGCGTCCTCGCCCGACTTTCGGCGGGCGGCGACGGGGTCTCCCAACGCGATGAATCGCATTCGGGGGCCCACGCTCGCCCTACGCGGAGATGTTCCGGACGCGCGCCACCACAACTCGGCCGGAACGCAACCAAGCCCCAAACCCGCATTCTTACGCAAAAAATCAGTCCGCCAAATGCCCCCACGCGAGGGGCGTTTCTCACGCGAAAAATTCAGACCGCCAACCACTATGGCATGGCGCTCTGATGCCGGTAACCCCACTGGCGCCCCTGAAAACGCGGTTTTCGGCCCAGACACACGAATCTTTGGCGGTCTGATTGGCGGTCTGACCTGGCGCGGCCAAAAACGCGGTATTTGGGGGCCAGGAACCCTGGCGGCCGGGCGCCCGGCGTGGCCGTCGGAGCCGGCACGGGCAAAAAACGCGGTTTTTTGGCTGATTTACGGGGGTCCCCTTGGCGGTCTGACTTTTTGGCCCCAAAACGCCACTGCCCGGACCGCGCTTGTAGTGGCGTCGGCAGACGCTGTTTATCCGGTCCGGGCCAAGTTGGAAGTGTAAAGTGTGAAGGGTGAAGTTCGAAGTGTGAAGCCAGATCACGGACTTGCCCATCTTAACACTTGAAACTTCAAACTTGAAACTACTTCCGCAACATGTCATTGCGAGCGCAGCGCGGCAACCTCAGGCCGCAGGCCGCAACTGGGAACTGCGAACTGTCAACTGGGAACTGATCTTCAGCCACAGAGGACACCGAGGGCACAGAGCAGACGGGGGACAGAGGACGGAGGACAGAAGACAGAGGGCAGAGGACGGCAGGCGGGCGGCCCAGCGAAACCTCTTCGCCGCAAGAAACGCAAAAAGACCCAACCCGGCCGGCGGCCGCAGCCAAGAGACTACTCGCGCAGAGACGTGGAGACGCAGAGATCGGAACCCGTAGGGTGGGGCTGGCCCCACCGAATCCCTGAGAACCGGGAACCCTCTTCGCCGAAAGAAGGCGGAAAACGGGGTGGGACCGTCGCCGTGGCGAGGGCGTCTCGCCCTTGCGTGTCGCGGGCATCTTGCCCGCGCTCTTGCGTGACGACAACGGCCTTTCCGACACGGATTCACACGGATGGACACGGATTTCTTGTTGGGAACTGACAACTGAGAACTGGGAACTCTCTGACAGCCACAGATTTCGCAGATTGGCACAGATTTCAAGAGGACAACGAGCGGCAGACACAGACCGCATTCTGCCACGGCCTGTCCTATCCGTCTCTTGGTCTTTGAATCTGCGAAAATCTGCGCAATCTGCGGCTTCTTTAACACCTTTATATCTCGGGACTTATAGCCGGTGCCGTCAGGAAGCTTGTCAGGAAGACAAGATGTGACGGCTTTCTCAGAACGTGGATACCCCACGGCGTGACGCACGCTTTCAGCCTTCTGAGACTGCCGACGGGGCCGGGTCGAACTCGACGGTGGCGCCCGGAAAGAGACCATGCGCTTCGAACTGCCGTTCGATTTGTACTTCCGGGACGCCGGTAATCCAGGCGAAATGTCCGGCAAGCCCGTGAAGGGTGGGCCGGGACTTCACTATCGAGTTGGAGGGGCCGGCATTGCCAATCCGGTCTTTGGCGTCGAACGAGCGAAGAACGAATTCCGCCAGGGCCCGAACATCGCCCGGCCAGAGAATCTGCACGTCCTCAAGCTGCGACAAATAGACGGTTTCCTGCCTTCGCTTGCCCATATCCCCATTTTGCCGGAACTTCGGGGGTCACACAGACCGATGATTTCCGACCATCCCGGCAATTCCCGCGTGTAGCACCTTTCTGCAGTTCAAGGCTAACGTCGGGTTCCGAACTTCTCTTCCCCTCGCGAATGCGAATTACTTGGCCCTTGCTCCGGGACTGTGCGGATACTATCATGGGGCTATTCGAAGGCCCAGGAGCATAGTTGATGTGTGTCACGGAAAGGCACGGCAGTGGCTTCACACAAACCGACGATCCATGAAGTTGATTTCTGTGCGCAGGTTGCATCGACGGTCAACGTCCTGGTGAGTCAGAATCCCAGCCTCTATCTGCCCTTTCATGAAGCACGTGTTGAAGGTCTCGGAACGGAAGCGGGTCGTCGTAAACGCAAGGACCTGCGCTTCTACGACTGCTATGGCAACCTGATCCTGTGCGGCGAGGTGAAGCTCCCCGGGACCCGAGAGGGGCATTCGCCCTATGATGCGAAGCTCTGTGAGGATGCCGAAGCCAAGGCGAGCAACGCGGGCATACGCCATTTCTTCACCTGGAACGTCAATCAATTCGTCCTCTGGGACCGCAGCCTGTGGGATCGTCCGCTGCTCGATCGGCGCGTCTGGGACCGTCGATTGACTCGTACTCTGTCCGGCCCCGAGGAGGTGGCACGTGAAGAGAACCTCGAGTATATCAAGCGGCACTTCCTGCCGGACTTCCTGCATGCTTTGGCGGACATGGTTGCCGGTCGGCGGGAGGATGACTGGCTGCCCCCGGATGACATCTTCATCCATTCGTTGGAAGGCCATCTCAACTGGCCTGTGCTACTGACCAGTGCGTATATCCTGGAACAGACAGGCAAGAGCAAGCCGTTCGATCTGCGGATTCAGCGGTGGATGGGGGATCAGGAATGGGCTTTCACCCGCACACCGCAGGAGAAATGGATTGAGCTCGTCGACAACATGGCCAAGACCCTGGCCTATGTCTGGGCCAACCGGTTGATCTTCTACAAGGCCCTCCGCGCCAGATTCACGGACTTGCCGCGCCTCGAATTGCGCCGTTCGATCAAGACCCCCGAGGAGGCTTTGGCCACCTTCAACCGCTTCTTCCAAAAAGCTGTCGATCGGAGCGGCGACTATGAACCGCTCTTGATGCCGGAGGCCAAGGACTGGGCCACCAGCCTGGTCTTTTCTCCACCTACTGCCTTGGACGCCTGGCGCGGAGTGCTCCGCGAAATCGAATCGGTGGACTTCCGGGTAGTATCGTCCGATGTGGTCGGACGCATCTTCCAGAAGCTGATCGGTCCCACGGAACGTCACCGTTTTGGACAACATTTCACGGGGGATGATGCCGTTGACCTCATTAACGGCTTCTGCATTCGTAGTGCTTCCGACACCGTCCTCGATCCCGCCTGTGGTTCCGGCAGTTTTCTCGTGCGGGCCTACTATCGCAAACGTCATCTGGATCCATCTCGCCCGCACCTGCATTTGCTCGGCGACCTGTTCGGTTGTGACATCGCCCTTTACCCGGCACACTTGGCGACCTTGAACCTGGCGGCTCGGGAGATCAACGAGGAGGCCAACTATCCGCGCATCGTACGGTGCAACTTCTTCGATGTCCGGCCCGAGAAGGTGTTCTGTGAGATTCCCGTTCCCAGCGAATCCTCAGAGCGCACGTCCGTGTTGTTGCCCGAACTGGATGCTGTGGTTGGCAACCCGCCCTACGTTCGCCAGGAGAACGTGGAGAAGCGGGACAAGATCCGCTTCGGTGTGCTGGCGAGCGACGCGTGGCCCGATCTGCGATTGAGCGGTCGAAGTGATCTTCACTGTTACTTCTGGCCTGCCGCCACGCATCTTCTCCGGCAGGACGGCTACTTCGGCTTCCTGACGAGCTCGTCGTGGCTGGATGTCGAGTATGGCTTCGCTCTGCAGGGCTGGGTGCTGCGCCATTTCAAGATTCTGGCGATCATGGAGAGTGCGGCTGAGCCCTGGTTCGAGGACGCGAGGGTCAAGACGTGTACCACGATTTTACAGCGCTGTGACGACGAGAAGGCGCGCATGGACAACCGCGTCCCGTTCGTGCGATTCTCGCGCAGGCTGGCGGATATCATCGGGGTTGCTCCCGGCCAGAACGAAGATGCCCGACAAGCCTCCATTGAGGGCTTGCGATACCGAATCCTGGGTGTCGAGACCGACCACCAGAATCAGGACATGCGCATCATCGTCAAGACCCAGCGCGACTTGTGGAATGACGGCGTGCGTGCCGGAACGATCCTTGGCAATGTGGAGTTGGAGCCGTTAGCGGAGGAATACGAAAATGGTCATGAGCCGGAGGAGGATACGCCGGTCCCGGCTCAGCCATCGAAGCACGGCAAAGAGAACGGCGACTATCACGCAGGCAAGTGGGGCCGCTACCTCAGGGCCCCGGATTTCTACTTTGAGATCATGCACCGCCTCGGTGCTCGGTTTGTCTCCCTTGGTGCAATAGCGACCGTCCGAAGAGGCATAACAAGCGGGTGCGACGCCTTCTTCATGCCTAAGGACATCACGCACCACATGCTGGTAAAGTATGACGTTGACCGCGTCTTCCGCCAACATGCAGGTGGTGCGCCACGCAAAGACGTTGATTCGGGAAAGCTCAAGATCATCGAAGCAGGCGATGGAAGCATTCACCCCATCGAAGCCAAATACCTGGCGCCGGAAGTCCACAGTCTGATGAAGTTGGACCGCCCTGTGGTTCGTGCGCATGACCTGGATCGCGTCGTCCTCTTGGTCAGCGAGCCGCTGGAGAAGTTGAAGACCAAAGCTCCTTGGGTCTGGCGTTACTTACATTATGGAATGACCGCAACATTCGCGTCCGAGAAATCAAAAGGCAAGCCGGTTCCAGAGCGATCGACCTGTGCCGCTCGCGATCCCTGGTATGACTTGACGAAGCTCGTGAAACCAGGTTTTGCGTTCTGGCCGAAAGCCCAGCAGTATCGCCACATCATTCCGGCAAACCCGGCGCAGATCATCTGCAATTGTAATCTCTATGATGTAGCCTCGGATTGTCTTGACGCAGAGACGAAGAAGGCGCTGGTAGCTATCCTGAATTCGACCATTGTGGGATTGTTCAAGACGTTCTACGGGCGCTTCGCAGGGACGGAAGGCAACCTCAAGACGGAAGTTGTGGACGTGAATCTCCTGGAGGTACCTGACCCGCGCGGTATCCCGCTGGAGATTGCCACACGTCTGCTTGACGCCTTGGATCGGATGAGTCGCCGCGAGGTGGGCCGCTTGGTCGAAGAACAACTGATGGATTGCCACACGCCCGACCGTGCGAGGAGAATTGCCGCTGGCCCTCTGGTACTGTCGAATGAGTTGCAGCAGCGCGACCGGCGGGACTTGGACGATGCCGTCTTCCAACTGCTGGGCGTGTCGGACCCAAGCGAGCGAGACGAACTGATCGGACGGCTCTATGAGGCTGTTGCGCAGCACTTTCGCGAGATCCGTGTCGTCGAGATCGAGAAGATGCAGCAGCGGGCGAAGTCGAATAGCCAGCGTTTCAGCGTGCACGATCTGGCGGCCGATATCTGGGATGCGGCGGAACTTGAGGATGCCACGCCCTTGGGCGAGTGGGTCGGCCAGTACCGGGAATCCAATGTGCTGGTGGATATCCCGGAGGAGCGTCCGGCCGTGCTGTCGCCGTCGCCGATGTTCGATCCCGACACGGTCTATTTCGGAAAGTCGCGTAAGAGCCATATCGATTGCCCGTGTCACGCCCAGGCCGAACTGATCCTGCGTTTGGCCCATCTGGGTGTAAGCGGTCGGCTGAAGCTCCCTGCAGAGACAGGCCCCTGTTTCAAGCTGCTGGATCGCCTGAACGTTCGAATGGACAAAGCCCTTGCGCGATTCCGAGAGCTGGCTGAAAGCCGTACCAGCGATGAACGTTTCCGGGAGCAGCTTGGCGAAGTCCTGCAGCGATGGTTTGTCTCAGGACGTGAGACACCTAAGCCTGCTGTGCGAGCAACGGATACCGGCCCCGCGCGGCAAACGAGGGACGCACCCTAGTTTCCGCGGCCTCTCAACCCTGTTACGACTCAAGTCGCCGTTCGCATCCTACCCCTTGTGCTGCGCCGGAACACGCAAGAAGAGCGGCCGGGGGCCGGCGGGACGCCGCAGGGGAGTGATACGTGACAGGTGGCACGTGCCCCGCAGGCGAAGAGGCCGCCGGAATGGTCGATGTGCGGGAGTTGGTCGATGATCGCCTGCGGGTGGATCTTCTCCTGGATACAGATAGGCACGACCGGCACGCCGAGGTCCCCCCCGTCCTGCTCATCCTTGCCCTTCCAGACCAGTTACGGATCGAGGGATGGATCGCGGGGATAGAGCATGGTCTTGGGTCGGAGTTCCTCCGGCA
>VGYL01000239.1 GCA_016872975.1 Planctomycetota bacterium | reverse complement strand
AAGGAAACGACGGTCGGCCTCTCCGGCCGCAGCCCGGGGACACCGCCGGGAAGGAATGCCGCCTTCGCGGTCACCCTGGCCGAGGCCGGGTTCGTCGCCTTCGCCGCCGATTACCTGCGCGACGGCGAGCGGATCAAACCCGGCCGGCGACCCTACCACACGACCGACTTCTACCATGAGTTCCCCGACTGGTCGATTCACGGCAAAGACATCTGGGACAACATGCGGGCGATCGATTATCTCCAGACACTCGATTTCGTGGACCCGGACCGGATCGGCATGACCGGCCACTCCTACGGCGGGCACAGCACCATCTTCGCGGCGGCACTGGAGCCGCGCATCAAAGTGGCGGTGGCCAACGGCCCGGTCTCCGATTTTCTGCATCACGGCCTGCACTGGGCCGTGCCCAAGGGCGCCGGCAACAGTCAATCCCTGCCGGCGTTGCGGCCCTACGTGCTCGACCACACGCTGCCGTTGCCTGTAACGTTCTACGAGTTCACCGCCCTGATCGCGCCGCGCCCCTTCCTGTGCGGCCAGGCCGTCGGCGAGCGACGACCGATGGAGGAGGAGAACTACGCCGCGGTCAAACAGGTCTACGACGCCCTCGGCTATCCCGAGCGCGTCCGCTATCACTGGTACGCCGGCGACCACGATTACCCGCCCGCCGCCCGGCAAGCCGCCGTCGAGTGGTTCCGACGCTGGTTCGCCCTCCCGCCGGAACGATAGGAGTTGGACTTCTGCAAAGGTCCAGGGGAAAGCGTCTTTACAGATGCCCCCTCTGCGGCTACGATCTGCGGCGATGCTAAGGAGACTCGATATGGAACACCCCAATGTCAAATTGGAAGTGGAATTGAAATACGATCCGCAGTTTGACAGCTACGTCCCGCATACCGCCGGTATGGCGGATGACGCATCCCACGGGAGCAAGCTGACCTTCGATGAGTGCGTCGATGCCATCATGTTTCTGGCGGACTTCCTGTCCAGCCACAGTCTGCTCGGGGCCGAGGACCATCCCGACGATATGGACAAAGTCTCCGCGGGCGCGGAGCAACTGATCCTGGAGGCTCTCTACCTGGTCCACGGCCGCTGGCACGCCCCCGCATCCGACGAGGAAGAAAAATAATCGCCATCGGAAAAGCAGCACAGGCGTCGCGCCCGTGAAAGGCATGCCTCGTCAAAGGCAGAGCCTTTGGCGATGGTCAGGCTCGCAGGGTTTCGGCCACGGCGCGGAGGTGCGGCGGGCTTGTGCCACAACAGCCGCCGAGGATGCGGATGCCGGCCTGGTGAATCTGGTCACAGGCCGCAGCGAACTCCTGGGGCGCGACCCGGTAGACGGCCTCGCCCTCCACCAATTCGGGCTTGCCGGCGTTGGGCTCGGCGAAGACGTGGACCGTCTTGCCGGTGGCTTGGGCCGCCGCCACATACGCCTGGGCCAGCTCGATGTATTCCTCGAGCGAGGCGGTGCCGCAGTTGAAGCCGACGGCGTCCACACCGAGGGCGGCCATCTTCGTCACGGCCGCCGGAACATCCACGCCCATCATCGTGCGAAAGCCCGCGCCGCCCTTGTCGAAGGACATGGAGGCGAAGACCGGCAGACCGCTGCCGACCGACTGTACCGCCTCGATTGCCAGCGCCAACTCATCGAGCGCGGTCATCGTCTCGATGATGAATCCGTCCACACCGCCGGCCCCCAATCCGCGGGCCTGCTCGGCGAACGCTTCGCGGACCTCCTCGGCCCGCAGCGTTCCCAATGGCTCCAGAAAATCGCCGGTCGGCCCGATATCGCCCAGCACGTAGCGCGTGTCCCCTGCCGCCTTTCGCGCGACCTGGGCGCCGGCCCGGCTGATCTCGAAGCTCTTGCCGGCGTACCCGTGGCGGGCCAGCGCATAACGATTGGCCCCGAACGTATTCGTCAGAACCGCGTCGCTGCCGGCCTCGAAATACGCCCGGTGGATGTCCAGCACCATTTCGGGCGCTTCGACGTTGAGCCGGTCGTTGCACTTGCCCGGCTCCGCCCCGCGGGCGAAAAGCTGGGTACCCATGGCACCATCCAGGAGGAAGACGCCGTTTTGAATTCTTGTTCTCAGATCACGTCCATTCATCAGTCATCTCCCATCATTGCAGTACCCACTGGCCTTCCTTCAGGTGATAGATGCGTTCATACCGGTTGAGGTCCCGCGGGGGCTGGAAGAGGCCCTCCCGCTGCTTGTCGGTGAACGGCGTCGGCCGGACCGTACCGATCTCGATGCGGATGGAATCCGTCCGCTGGTCCGGCCGGGTCGACACGATGTCGATCCGGGTCGGCGTCTGAAAGCCTTCGGCCACCGCCTGGTAGCCGCCGAGCTGCGCCACCGCCGCCACCCGGCCGCGCGGGTCGAAATATTCGATCTTTCGGATCGTGTAGTCGCAGGCGTAGATGTGCAGGCGCTTCACCGGGCGGCCCCTCTCATCGCGCCGGGTCAGCACGTCGTACGCGCCCTCCTGCCGCAGGGTCCACGAGGCCGCGTCCTCCATCGTCTCCGGCTCCACGACGATCCCCACCGCTTCGAGCACGACCATCGGGCTCATCATCAGCCCCTCGAAATCCCGCACCTCCTGCCATTCGCCAAGGTAATAGCTGCTGATCTCCCTGGGGCGCAGGGCGAGCCAGAACTGCTCTTGATTCGAGCCCATGACCACGGCGCGCTCGTCCACGGCGATGCCGCCCTGGAGGTAGACCTCCGAGGGCGGATTGAGCCGCAGTTGCATGCCCATGGCGTGCTGCTCCGGTTTGCGCCGGTCCGGCACATGGTACGTGATGGCGGCCCGGCCGCTCGCCCGCACGGGAATGGCGCTCTGGGCCCGCGCCGCCAGGGTCTGCAGGGCCTCGGCCGCCGTCGCCTTGCCCGGACAGACCCGCAACGCCGGCTGTTGCGCGGCACAACCGGCCAACAGCACGATTCCCGCACCAACGGCCCCGAGCGCAGAAATCCCAAATCCCAAGCACCAAATCCCAAACAAATCCCAAATCCGAAGCACCAATGACCGAAACGCGAGGCCGGGCGAGGTCCCGTTTCGAATTTTGGATTTGGAATTTGGGATTTGTTTGAGATTTGGAGCTTGGAATTTGGAATTTGCTTTCATAGATCTGCCTGCAGAATCTGCCCGATCTGGGACGTGAGCGTCTCGATCTGGCTCTCATCGAGATGGGGATTGACCACCTCCACCGGGTCCTTTTCGCCCGTGACGCGGAGGCGCCAGATCTCGCATGGACCGTCCATTCTGGTCGAGTCGTATTTCAGCCGGCGCTTGCGCATCAGGACCAGGGCCAGCACGAAGCGGAAGCTCACCTTCTCGGCGTCCGTCTCGGGGGCCAGCCGCTCGAAGAACGCCATCAGCATGTCGTCGCTGACGAAAAGCCGCTTCTTCTCGTTGGGCGGCGCCAGTCTTGTCTTCCAGAAACAGAACACCGACGGCTTTTCCTGCTCCCAGTAGTCGCCGCTGAAATCGCGTCGCTGGAGCCCCTGCTCGGTCTCGACGAGAGCCCCGTAGTAGTCCTCGCCCGGCTCGATGGTCCTTCCCGTTCCACAACATTGTCCCAGCGGTCGATTGATTTCCCAATCCGCCATAAGTTCCTTCTTATGCCGAGTCTATCTCACGGGTGAAGCGTGGCTTGTGAAGCGTCGCAGGCACCCCGGACGCTTCACGCTTCACGACATACGCTGCACGCAAGAATACCAGAGACCGGCAAGATCTGGCAAGGTTTGTTTCGTCGTGTTGTAGCGAACCTCAGAGGGTGTGTGAGAAGGGTGGATTCTTACACACCCTCTCACGGATTTGCCCGGCCTGGCGAGGGAATGGCGGCCTCCCAGGCATTCTTGTCATTGAGATTGTCCGCGTCCGAGGTCTTCGGGTCCTTGACCGTCAGGGAGTACCCTTGGCCGTCGGTGCTCTTGAACCAGTTGTCCTCATACCGGAAGCTCTGGATGATCTGGCCAACGGCGTCCACGAACTCGATTCGCTCGCCGCTGTTGTCCAGACTGCCTGTATACCGGCCTACCACCGGCAGGTTGGAGCCGTACTTGGCTTGGAAGGCAGCGAGGTCTTTGACGACCAGGCAGTAGCCGCCGGGCGGCAGGGTGAAGCTGGGGAAGGTATAACCGATCCCTTTGGTGAAACGGACCAGATTGAGATCGATGCTCTGGGCGGCGATATTGGTCAGCTCGATGTACTCGGTGTTGGGATCGTTGGGATGGCCCGTGTTGAGGGGATGGTACATGATCTCGCTGATCCGCAGGCCCTGGGCGACGGGTCCGACCGCAAAGACCGCCTCGTTCAGGGCGCTCCAGGTGGTGCCGGAGAGAGTGCGGGCCTTCACCTGGACGCTGTGGGGCAACAGAACCGGCCCCGTATAGCGGAGCGCCGAGGGGGAAATGCCGCTGTCTTGGGCGCCGGTGGTCCGGGCCGCCTCCAGAGTCGCCCAGATCAGGAAGTCCGAGCTGCTGGTGGACACGTTCAAGCCGTGAATCGCCAGGAGGTTCTGGCCCTGGCGCAGCAGCGGAATGCTGCTGGAGATAACGAAGGACTCGACACTGTCGGCCTCGTGGTTAGAACTGGCGGCCGAGTTCCACCGGGGCGTGCCGCTGAACAGCGCCCGCTGGATCTCCGTGCCGTTGAGATAGGCCACGAAACCATCGTCATAGCGGACGTTCAGCACCAGCGTGGTGAACTGGCTCGGATTGACGGCCAGGCTGAACGGGATGCGGATGTAGCAGCTTGTCGACTTGCCGCTGCCATACATCAGGCTGCCGACATCGAGGCTGATCAGCGAAGCGTAACCGGTGCCGCGTTCATAGCCGACGCCGCCGGGAGCGCCGCTGACCGGCGTCCACGCGGAGTCGTCGTAGGCGCCGCCGCTCTTCCACGACTCGCCGATATCGCGCGCCGGGACCAGGACCCGCTTGGGCCCGGTCGCGGCCACGAGCGTCTGGGCCGCCGCAGTATCCCCGGCTTTCCCGGGCAGACGCGGGTCGGTGCCGTCGAGGGTGTACCAGATCGTGCCGCCGCCGGCCAGAGAGAGGCGCTCCGTCGCCGCGAGGTGCCCCCCGTGCCGGTAAGCGCCGTGGACCTGAAATACCGGCGCTGTGACCTGGGGATAAAGGCCCCGGTTGCGGAGCTGGTTCAGAACGATCCCGGTGCGCACGGGGAAGAAGGTTTTGGCCAGGTAGCCGTCGACCTCGGCCCACCAATCCGCCTTCGTGTAGGGGTTGTTCGCCCGGGCGGGCCGGTGATCGCCCCAGCGGGCGGACTCGGCAATGATGGCCAGCTCGATCTGACTCGCACGGGCCAGGCACAGCGCGATGGCCCGCTGGGGCGTCATGGCGCCGTCATTATACAGGTGCCGGTGCGCCCGGTCGGCGAAGAGCAGGCGGTATTCCGTATGGACCATCAGCTTCTGGTGCAGCCACTGCGGGTTGAAATGATCGCGCGACTGGCCGGCAGTGACGGGACCGGTGCGGTCGTCGGAAACGCCGCGCAGGACCCCCAGCGAATGCTCGTTGTCATAGGCGAAAAGCTGCCAGCCCTGCCGGGCCTCCAGGCGGCGGTTGCGGATGGCGAAGAAGTTGTTGGCCCGGTCGCCCCCCAGCGTCACAGGAGCATCGTCGTTGCCCGTGTAGAAGATGCCGAGCATGTAATCGATGAGATTCACGACATCGACGTGCACCGGCAGGCGCGGGTCCTCCGTGCCGTCGGGATTCCTGCCCTGGACCGCATAATACCGCTGATCGGTGTCGAAACCCTGCTGACACAGGCTCCACAACAGGTTCCAGTCGTCGATCGAGCCATCGGTGTACGAGGTCCGGTAGTTGTCGGCCTTGACGACATCGTACTCGTCCGGCGCGCCGCCGAAGTAGGTGGCCGCGTAGGAGGCTTCGGACCGCTCCTGGCTTTCGTACAGGCCCCAGTACAGGCCGTTGAGGTAGAGGTGGTAGTACCGGGTGCGCGTGTAGGGTTGGCCCGTTTCGCGCTGCAGGTCGCGACAGAACACCTCCCGGACGAACGTGTTCTTCTCTCCCGGATTGGAGGATTGCAGGCTCCAGGCATAGTTTTGGGCGGTGCGCAGGTCGATATGCTTGAATTCGTCGGCCCCTTCGGCGTCGAACAGCGGGTACTTGAGGACCGGCGGCCCGTAGTCATTGCGGAAGAACAGGCGGAACGAGTGCTTGGGGTTGGCGCCGGTGCGACTGAAGCCGCCGCGGATGCGAATGCCGGCGTCGATCTGAAAGCCCGCGCGGCCGTCGGGATGGATCAACTCCACCGATACCGGACGCTCCCAGTCCCGGCCTTCACTGCCGGCATGGACATAAATGCCCCGAGCCGGATCGACCAGGTGGGCCAGGTTGGTTACCAGCGAAATCGAGGGGATGGACAGCAGCGCATCGTCCATGAGGTCCCGGTACAGGGGATGAGTTACGATGTCCGGGTCCATGGCGTAGTCGAAGACCTGCCCGTTCACTGAACCGGAAGGCCACCCGCCCCCCGGGGATCGGCCGTCCGCACACTGGCGGACCACGTCGGCGACAAAGATGTAGGTTTGCGTGCTGATGGGCGAAACCTTCCAATTCGTGCGGGTCGCGGCGGCGCGCAGGCAGGTGGTCTTGTTGACCAGCAGAGGACCGCTGTAGACCGCCGCGGCCGGATTGGGACGATTCGTGCTCGTCAGGTACGGCTCGCTTCCATCCCGCGTGTAGTAGATCGTGGCGCCGGGGACATCGCAGGTGATCGTCACTTGGACGGGACCGTCGTAGAAGCCGTGCCCCGGATAAACCTGAGGCGCCGCCAGATGCCCTTCATACAAGCGTACGTTCCGCGCCCCGGGCGTGGGAAGGTCCAGGAGCGACCAAGTGTCGGCGCCATCGGGAAACCGGCCATAGGAAACGTCCACCCGTTGGGGGCCGAAATGGACACTGTCGATCAGGGTCTTGCCGTCGCGGTCGATCAGGGCGACGCCCTCACCGGCGGCACTGAGCTTGAACGTTGCATGGAGGCCGGGATCGCCCGGCTCGTCGTCCGCCCACACCAGCAGATACCCGCGGGCGGGAATTGTCGTCTGGGCAGGATTGCCCGTCGGAAACTGCCACTTGGTCGGCTCATCCGGGTCGTCCGTGAGGTACATGCCCCCGACGTTGACGGGCGTGCTGCCCCGGTTGTACAACTCGATCCAGTCCTCATACTCGCCCTGCGGATCCGTGCCGCTGCGGTTGTTCGAGGCCAGCACTTCGTTGATCACGACCGTCGGCGTCCCGCCCGGCACGCCCGCCCCGGGAGCCACCGCGGGATAGAGGGCGACGAGACAGGCCGCAATCACGGCCAGACCCCCAGATTTGACCGGCATGCTCACACGTTCCTCCCTTGCTCGAATGCCCCGGCTGTAGTCGATGCCCGGATCGAGAACCCGCCCTACATACCGGCTAAGTATTGAATACACCGTATCTTAGCCCAAATCCCTGCGCCCGTCAAGGGCCTGGTTCAGACCCGGGTAACAATCTGAGTGGGTGGCAGCGGCAAGGCTGAAGGCTTTGCGCAGGCCTTGCCGATGGCGGACAAGCAAGACCATCGGCAAGCTCCGAAGACTGCGCTTGCCGCTGCCACCCGTCGCCGGAAAAGGGGACATTCTACTTTTCCTTCCCGGAAGGGGAAAAGTAGAATGTCCCCTTTTCCTTTGCTGCGGGGAAACCGGACATCCGTTGTCCCAGAGGCTCGCCAGGATGGCCATACACTCTGCCGGACGGCTCGTTGGCGTCGCCGGCGGGCGGATCGAATTGGAGCCAGGGACGGATCTCCGCGACGATGGCCGACCCGATGCCCTTGATCCGCTGCAAATCGTCCGCCGTGCGAAAGGAAGGCGACCGCCCTGCCTGAGATTGCACGTGGTCGCGTTGAGTGACAATAGCCCGCGCCCGGGCCAAGCCAATCTGCGGCAGCCGCATCAGGCTGGGCGCCGGCGCCTCATTGGGATTGATCCGCTCGCCTGAAGAGGGAACAACGGGCGGCATGCGCCCGGCGGACTGGACCGTGAAGA
This sequence comes from Planctomycetota bacterium, assembly GCA_016872975.1. Taxonomy (GTDB): domain Bacteria; phylum Planctomycetota; class Phycisphaerae; order Sedimentisphaerales; family Anaerobacaceae; genus PLanc-01. The sequence goes on along the minus strand of VGYL01000239.1, from coordinate 783 downwards.
CCACCGACAGCAGAAGGCAAATGCCCATGCCGACGACGAATGCAAGGGCCTGAACATATTGCAGAGTAAGGCCACGTCCGGCATCCGTCTGGTCTGTCATTTGGCCCTGCTCCATGCAACAGCCCTGCCCATCATCCCTCGCACGTCGGTGGCGCTGCTCGTTTTGTCAGACGTCTGCCGGCCGGCATCCGCGACGCCAAACGACGCCTGCTACTGCGTACCACAAGTCCCGAAACCGTAGCGATAGATTGCCGCGCTCGGTCAGCCTCGCTCGCAATGACATACGCCCACCGCCTATGTCATTGCGAGGCCCGACGCGCAGCGGCGCTTCGCGCCGAGGGCGACGAAGCAATCCCCTCCCGTCAGCCGCAGGACTTCCGAAACGCGGTGCTACCGCTTGAACATGGACACACACAGGCGTTTGAGGGTCGCGAAGGATTCCTTCGGCTCCAAGGTCTCGGTGAGCAGGCCACTATGGGCGATGGCGCCGCCGTCGCCGTCCGCGAGGCTGCCGTAGTTCACCGCCTCCACGTAGGGCTTGCTCAGGGCGATTTTGTAGAATCGCTCCAGCCACTGGCTTTGCCGCGTCGGGTCCCATTTGCGGTGCCAGACCCCGGCAACGTCCGGACTGAACTTGCCCTTGCCGTTTTCGCTGGGAATTTCCACGTCCGTCACGTACAGCGGCTTGGCGATCGGGGCAAAGCAGTCCAGCAGCGACGAGATGTGCATCATATCCCGCAGGTGCATACCCACCTCATCCTTGCCGAAGCGCATCTGCAGGCC
>VGYL01000238.1 GCA_016872975.1 Planctomycetota bacterium | reverse complement strand
CCCGTGCCGGCCGCCGCGCCACCCGCCCCCGTTCCCGGCCGCGAGAACCGTCGCACGCCGCGGCAACTTCGCCCGCCGGGCTTGGACGGCGCATGACCGTTCCTGCGTGAGCGTCCCGGCCCGAGCCCCCGCCGGAAAAGGGGACATTCTACTTTTCCCCTCTGACGAAGGAAAAGCAGAATGTCCCCTTTTCCTCAGCGCTCCGCTCAAAGGCCAAAGCCTCTGCCGGAAACCATCGTCAAGGCCGGAGGCCTTGGCGATGCCACCCGATTTGGCGTACCCGGCCTTGGGCAATGGCTTGCAGGAAGGAGCGGCATCCGGTAAGCTGGCGACGCGAAACGTGGTGGGCCGTTGGCGCAGTCCGAACCAGGATGGCTCGCGAAAGACAGGATGGCAGATCCGCGCAGGGATCGGAACCAATCTCAGTGGGTGTGTGAAGAGTGGCACGGGCATCCTGCCCGTGGGGTTTCGTGGCATCGGCATCCTGCCGATGATTCATGGGCTGGAAGCCCATGCCACGTGGGACCGGCTTTTCACAGACGTTCTCACGAAGGACCCCGGCTGGGAGGCCGTGGAACAGGATTACAGATTTGCAGGAGCACAGGCATGCAGAAGTACCGAATCCACATGCTGATTGTGGCATGGATCGTCGCCGGTTGCATCGTGATGGCAACGGCCAAACAAGAGACAGGCAAGATGGAGTTCTCCCGCGCGACGATTGACCTGGGCATGGTCGTCAGCGATGTCGAGAAGGCGGTGGCGTTCTATACGCAGGCGCTGGGCTTTACCGAGACGGGCCGTTTCGATGTCTCCGCCCAGATGGCCGCCGACATCGGGCTGACGGACCATCAGCCGTTCCAGGTCCGGGTGTTGGCGCCGGGCAACGAGTCGAGCGCCACGAAGCTCAAGATCATGCAGATCGCCGGCGCCGATTCGCAGAAGGTGAACAACCAGTACCTCGGGTCGAGTCTGGGTTTCCGCTATCTGACGGTATTCGTCTCCGACCTGACCAGGGCGATGGAGCGGCTCCGCCGGCACGGCGTGGCGCCGGTGAAGGAGCCCTATCGCCTCAGCGGCGGGAACAACTACCTGATTCTGGTGAAGGACCCGGACGGCAACTTCGTCGAGCTGATCGGGCCGAGGCAATAGCCGCACCCGCAGGATCATGCACACCGTTGCGGAGGGCCAACCGGTGAACGATTTCGAGCAGTTCGAACACCTCATCGAAAGCGGCGTCTACTGCGTCTCCGTCGTCACCCACGAGGAGCGCTACGCCCTGGAGGTCATCCGCAAGACCGCCGGGCGGCTCAAGCGGGACTTCTGGGTCTGGACCGTCGCCGAAGGCGTGCGGGATGGGCTCATCGACGGCAGCCCGTGCCTCGCCGATACGGACGGTCCGGCGGCCGGGCTGACCAGCCTGGGCAAGGCCAAGCCGGGCTCGATCTGCGTCACGCTGGACTTGGGCGAACATCTGCGGGGCGGCAAGGCCCTGCGCCTCCTGCGGGATATGGTCGACAACTTCCACAAGACGGGCATCACCCTGGTGATGATCGACGGCCACGAGAACCTGCCCGACGTGATCAAGACGTACACCAAGCGGTTCGAGCTGTCCTTCCCGGACGAGAAGGAGTTGCGGCAGATCATTCGGGCCACCCTCCAGCGGCTCCATCGCAAGAAGCCGATCGAGATCGGCATCACGCAAAAAGGTCTCGACACCATCGTCCGCAACCTGCGGGGGCTGACCCGCCGGCAGGCCGCGCGGATCATCAGCGACGTTGTGGCCGTCGATCAGCAGTTCAACGACGACGACATCAACGTCGTGATCGCCAACAAGCGCCGGATGGTCCAGCAGGGCGGCCTCCTGGAGTACATCCAGACGCCGCTGGACCTGGACGAGATCGGCGGGATGCGCCGCCTCAAGAAATGGCTGAACCGGCGCAGGGACGTGTTCAGCCCGGCGGCCAAGGCTTTCGGCCTCACCGCCCCGAAGGGGGTCCTGATGCTGGGCGTGCAGGGGGCCGGCAAGAGCCTTTGCGCCAAGGCGATCGCCACCGCCTGGCAGCAGCCGCTGCTGCGCATGGACCCCGCCACGCTGTACGCCAGCTTCATCGGCGAGTCCGAGCGCAACCTGCGCGAGGCGTTGCGGCAGACGGAAATGATGTCGCCCGTGGTCCTGTGGATCGATGAGATCGAGAAGGCGTTCGCCTCGGCCGCCAGCCGCAGCGCCGACGGCGGTCTGTCCCAACGGATGTTCGGCACCCTGCTCACCTGGCTCCAGGAGCACCGGGCCCCCGTGTTCGTGGTTGCCACGGCCAACGACATCGAGGCCCTGCCCCCGGAGCTGCTGCGCAAAGGCCGGTTCGACGAGATCTTTTTCGTGGACCTGCCCACGCCGGAGGTCCGCCGGCAGATCTTCGCGATTCACCTGCGCAAGCGCGGGCGCGACCCGGCGCAGTTCGGTCTCGACGCGCTGGCCGAGGCCGCCGAGGACTACAGCGGCTCCGAGATCGAGCAGGCGGTGATCGCCGCCCTCCACGAGGCGTACGCGGAGAAGACCGATATCGACACGCAGCGACTCGTGGCGACTGTGCGGGGCTCGCCGCCCTTGTCGGCGACGATGGCGGAAAGGGTCGCCGCCCTGCGCCAATGGGCCCAAGGCCGGTGCGTCCCGGCAGATTGATGGGAAATTCCAAATCTCAAATCCCAAACAAATCCAAATGTTCCAAATCCCAAATTCAAAACAGGCAGAGCCCGCGAGCGACCCCCAACGCGATGGATGGCGCTGGAGGTCGCCGACAGCGTTTCGGTCATTGGAATTTTGGATTTTGAATTTGTTTGGGATTTGGAATTTCGAGCTCTCATTACAGGAGGATCTTCGATATGGCAAAGCACCGTGTACCAACAATTGTCGTCTTCAGCCTTGCCACGCTCCTCCTGCCGGGTTGCGTGGAGCGTCGGCTGACGATCAACACCGAGCCATCGGGGGCAAAGGTGGTGCTGAACGATCAGGAGATCGGGATCTCGCCCGTGACGGTCTCCTTCAACTGGTACGGCGACTATTGGGTGCGGATCAGCAAGGACGGGTACGAGACGCTGGACACCCATCGCCGGCTCAAGGCGCCTCTCCACGACCGCTTCCCCTTCGACTTCTTCGCCCAGATCCTCTATCCCGGCCGCATCGTCGACGCCTACGAATGGACCTTCGAGCTGGCCCCCAAAGTGTACCCCACGCGCGAAGAGCTCATCGAGAGCGGCCGGACCCTCCAGAACCAGCTTGAGCCTTGAGAACGCGTATGAAACCCGCCCTTCGGCAGCCGACGCGTGGCATTGTCAAGGCCGGAAGATCTTGGCGATGGTTTTACACATCGCGGAGCCGCCCTCACCAAGCTGCGCTTGACGTTGCCATCCAATCCCGCTAATACCGCATTTCGCAAGTACCGCGACTATGGGTGGTAGATTGCCGCGCTCGGCGAGCCTCGCTCGCAATGACATAGGGCGCCCAAGTATGTCATTGCGAGGAGCCTCGGCGACGAAGCAATCTCTACTCGATCGTCTCAGGACTGGCGAAATGCCGTACTACAGAGGCTTTCAGCCGAGATTTCGGCGGTACCAGTCGATGGATTTCTCGAGGCCCGCGCGGAAGAGGACGACGGGCTCGAAGCCGATCAGCGCGCGGGCGGCGGTGATGTCGGCGAGGGAATGCTTGACGTCGCCGGCGCGAACGGGCGCGTAGATGGGCTTGACGTTCTTGCCCAGGAGCTGGTTGATCGTCGCGATGATGGCGTTGACCGTCACGGCCTCGCCGCAGGCGACGTTGATGACCTCGCCGTGCGTCTCTTTGGCCCGGGCGGCCAGCAGGTTGGCCTGCACGACGTTGTCCACGTAGGTGAAGTCGCGGCTCTGCTCGCCGTCGCCATAGATGGTCGGCGGCTGGTCCCGCAGGATGGCCGTGACGAAGGCCGGGATGGCCGCCGCGTACTGGCTGGCGGGGTCCTGGTGCGGGCCGAACACGTTGAAATAACGCAGGGAAATCGTCTCCAGGCCATAGACCTTGGAGAATACCGAACAGTAGTACTCGCCCACGAGCTTGCCGACGGCGTAGGGCGACAGGGGACTCGGCGCCATGGTCTCAACCTTGGGCAGGGTGGGCGTGTCGCCGTAAGCGGACGAGCTGGCCGCGTAGACGAACCGCTTCACGCCCGCGTCGCGGGCCGCCAACAGCAGCGTGAAGGTGGCATCGACGCAATGCTGGTGAGTCAAGGCCGGATCGTCCACGCTGCGCGGCACCGACGGCAGCGCCCCTTCGTGCAGGACCACGTCGATGTCCCGGACGACCGCGCGGGCCACGTCCGGCACGCCCATGTCGGCCTCGACGAACTCGATCCTATCCAGGATCGGCGCCAGATTGGCGCGTTTGCCCGTCAACAGGTTGTCGACGACCCGCACGAAGCACCCCTCGGCCACCAGGCGCTTACAGATATTGGAGCCGATGAATCCCGCTCCCCCAGTCACTAAAAACTTCTGCATCCGTTTTCTCCCTCAACTTCGTCTAAGGAAGGCAACAAAACACGCAATCTGTCCAGAAACTCCGAGCACTGCTCGATCTGAAGCTCCACGTATTCCCGCTCAAAGGCAACGAAGACGACATAGTCACCTTCCTGGCGGTCCTCAAAAAACTGATCATACAACTGGCCCCATTTCGTGTCGAGCAATCCCGTTTTGATGAATTGCCGATGGAAAGCGGCCCGGACTCCCGAGTGCTTTCGGAACGACTGCTGACGATGGAGCAATACGGCGCTGACGCCGTAGAAACAGGCATAGTAGAGGCGATTCATGGCAAACGAGTACGAGCCCGCATCGAACTCCCGCCGGGCGGACGCCAGGCTCTCCAAGGCCTTGGACCACCAATACCGAACCATCTGGGAACGCTGTTGCTCATCGCTCATACGGCGATACCGTCGCGGAGGATCTCGTCATGTATCGGCAAGACGGAAAAGGCGCCCGTCTCCCACGATTTCAGATCGACAACCAAGGTGCTGAAGTTGGTGTCGTGCTGAAGATTCACTTCGAACACCACCTTGGTAATCTCGTGGCGCTGAAAGCGGGTCAAAGGCAGAGCGGTCACAATCAGCAAGTCCACATCCGACTCTTCATCCGCCTGACCGCGAGCAAAGGAACCGTACAACACGATGGCTCTGATATCGAATGCCTCCAGCAGCCTGCGCTTGATTTCCGCCAAGGCCTCTCGTTGCTCCGAGGTCATCGCAATGTCGTTCACGGGCTTCATCAGATTTATATAGCTCGCCGGCGGCGCAACTGTCAAGCCCCGTCTCGCCGGAGAGGCACCGAATAGAGAGCGGTCTCCCTGCCGCCCGGAGAACACCGCCTTCTCGCATGTTCTACGCCCGCCGCGGCTTGAGGTAGCGGCGGTAGGCGCGGAACTGCCGACGGAAGTAGCCGCCCTTGAGGGCCTCGGCGCCGAACAGGACACAGCCCACGAGATTGGCGCCCACGTCTTCGAGCTCGAAGATCGCCCGCTCGGCCGCGCCCCGCTGGGTCGTGGCCGCGTTGCACAGCAGCAGCGTAGCCTCGGCCAGCCGCGCCAGGATCTTGGCGTCGCTCACCAGCAAGACCGGCGGACTGTCGAGGATGATCCGGTCGTATTCCCGGGCGGCGCTTTCGATCAGGTCTTTCATGCCCGGGCCGGCCAGCAACTCCGCCGGATTCCCGACCGGCGGGCCCGCGTGGAGGAGGTCCAGGCCGGCGACGTTGCTCGGCCGGATGGCCTCGGAAACCGCGCATTCGCCCGTCAGGACATTCGTCAGCCCGGTCGGATCGTCGTCGTCCGCATCCTCCGACGCAAACGCAATGTGCACGCTCGGCTGCCGCAGGTTGGCGTCGATCAGCAGCACGCGCTCGTACTTGGCGGCAAAGGCCGCCGCCAGGTTGCAGGCCATGGAGGTCTTGCCGTCGCCCGCCTGGCCGCTGGCGATCAGCAGGGTCTTGAAGGGCTCGCCCGCCAGCAATTCGAGGTTCGTCCGGCAGCGGCGGTAACTCTCCCCCAGCAGGGAATCGGGCGCCTTCTGCACCACGTCGCACAGATCGACGTCGTCCACCGCGTGGTCTTCGTAGGCGTCCGGGATGATCCCCAACAGCGGCACCGGCAGGAACCGCCGCACGTCGCTCGGCGTCCGCACGAGGTCGTTGAGCATCTCCACCAGCAGCGCCAGGGACAAGCCCAGGATCAGCCCCAGCATCGTGCCGCCGGGGACCCACAGCAGAATGTGGCGGGACAGCACCATCTCCAAAGGCTCCGGGGCCAGGCCCACCGACTGCACCTTCGGCGTCTGCGGGTCGTCGAGCAGGATGCGGTACTTCTCGATCTGCATCTTGATCTGGTTGAGAGTCTCGACGCGCTCGTCCCGCGTCTTGACGATCCGCTCGTACTCGCTGCGGGCCTCGTCGAGTCTCTTCTGTTCTTCCAGGGCCGCCGCTCGCAGCTTCTGCAACTCCGCGAGCCGCTCTTCGAGGACGCGCAGGGCGTCGCGGGCGTTCATCAGATTGGCCCGCCGGGTCTGCTCGGCAATCTCCAGCCGGCGCTGCTCGCGGCGGCTCCGGACCTCTTCGATCCGCTCGCGGGCCTGGCGGACCACGCGATGCGTCTCGCCGAATTTGGTGAGCTGGCTCGACAGTTGCGCTTCGAGCGCCGCCTGTTGCTGGGCGAGCCAGACCATCAGCGGGTCCCCCTCGATCAACTGCTGGATCTGCTCGGTGATGGGGCCTTCCGCCAGTTGTCTGAGATTGCCGATGTCCGCCTGGAACTGCCGGATGCCCAGGCTCAGGTTGCTTTCCTGCCGGTCCAGCTCATTGAGGCGCAGGGTGATCGTGTGCTGGAAGTAGCGTCCCGTGGGCTGGTCGAGGTCGGTGATCCCGGTGCGGCGGGTCACGTTCTGCAGGTCCGCCTCGCCTTGGCGGATCTCCTGCTCGACCGCGCTTTGGCGTTGTGTCACCTCGGCCAGTCTCTGGCGGATGTCCCCCCGCTGGGTCTCGCCATGCTTGTAGACGAAGAGGTTGACCATCTGGTTGACGAGCAGGGCCGCCTCGCCGGGACTGCCGCAGGTCATCGAAACCTGGATATGCTCCGCCTCGCGGTGGGGAAAGGCGGTCAGGTTCCTCTCCAGGCACCGGACAGCCTTGACCGCCGCCCGGACCGGGTCCTCCCGGCCGTTCATCGTCTGGCGCCACCACTTGGTGCCGCGTACTTCATCCCGCTGCAAGAGCTCCTGGAGCGTGCTCTGGCTCTTCATCAGGTTGGCCAGCGAGACGCGGTGGCCGTAGCGGATGTCCTGCTGCACCTGGGCGACGACGATGTTCATCGGGTCGGTGTCGATGGGAGGCAGGACCTTGATGGCGGTCTCGGCTCGGTACAGGGGCAGGTAACGCCGGATCAGGTACCAGCCGCCCGTTCCGACGGCGCCGCCGATAAGGGTCATGAACAGGATCAGCCAGAGGTGCCGGCGCAGCATGCCCAGAGCTTCCTTCGGCGTCAGGACCGTTTCGGCACTGCCCCGCGCGCCGGGGGAAGTCGGTCTCCTGCCCGTGGCCGTCGGATTGCTCTTGCTCATGTCGTTCTCCGACCATCATCCTGCCCAAGTGCTTGGAATCGTGGAATATTGGAATGGTGGAATGATGGGGAAAGGGCGTGCCTCACGCCACCCCATATTCCAGTACTCCAATATTCCAGTATTCCAATCTTCCTGGGGCAGGACCTGCGCCGTTCGGCGTTACTCTGCCAGCCGGCCCAGGGCCGCCTCGATCCGTCGCCGGGCGGCGTCAGGCATCGCGCTGCCACCCGCCTCCAGGGCGCGCCGGTACGCGTCCCGGGCCTGGGCCCGGTCCCCCAGCGCCTCCTGCACCAGGCCCAGATGCTCATAGGCATCCGTCGATGCCATCCCCCGAACTTCATACTTCTGGAGCGCCGCCACCAGCGATTGAGCAGCCTGAGTATGCTTTCCGTTGCGATACAACAGGTAGCCATACGTATCCCAATAACTCGGCTCCTGCGGCTCCTGCTCGACCGCCGTCCTGGCGTACTCCAGTGCCTCGGCGAGTCTTTCATTGTTCTGGGCCAGCAAATAGGCCAGATTGTTCAAGACACTGCTGTTTTTCGGCCATTTCACCCGCAAACTTTCGTAGACGGCGATCGCCTTGCGGAGATGCGTCTTATCGGAAGTGGCGTTATAGGCCGTGGTGAGCAGTTGGGCCTTTCGGGCCGTGTACTCCCGTCCGGCGTCGGTCTCCGGCCCGGCCGCCCGGATGCACTTGTCGATCCCATCGGTCGCTTCGGCCCAGCGGTGCCGGCCGGCCGCCACCAGGGCCTCCATCAGCATCGCGCGCGGCTCACCCGGATATTTCTCTTTCAGACTCCGCAGTTTCTGCTCGGCCTCTTCGACAAGTCCCATATTCAGATACGTCTGAAGCTGCATGATCCGATTGGCGGCGTTGTCTTCCAGGGTCACAAGCTCGTCCGAATACGTCTTGGCCCCCGCGCGATCGGACATGGCCTCGGCGACCAGGACCAGCCCCTTGAGGGCTTCGCTCCTGCCGGCGCTGTCCCGGTACATCGCCTCCAGGAGCCGCCTGGCCTCGGCGTAGGACCCCGTGCGGAAATGGTGCCGCCACAAGAGCCGCGGCTCCTTCGATTCCGCCAGCAGTCGTACGGCCTTGTCGTTTTGACCGCGCGCCCGGAGATAATCCGCGTAGGTCTCCAGTATCGCCAAGCCGGTCGGGTCGAGCTTGCGGGCCTGTTCGAAAGCCGTGTCGGCCACCGTGAAGAACGCGTCCCGCTTCGCC
>VGYL01000237.1 GCA_016872975.1 Planctomycetota bacterium | reverse complement strand
TGATGCAGCCTGCCTGTGCGGCATTCATCGCGGCCGCCACTTCCTGGACCAACTGGTCGATATCCGTCGCCATCGCTTGCTTCAATTCCTCTGCACTTACCTGTTTACCGTCCATGACTTATTCTCCTTTCCAAAAAGGTTCATAAGTCACTGTAAACAAAGGAGTAACAGGGCGCCAGAAAAAAATCTCACACACGGGCCTTGAGCAAGACCCTTGACAAGCAGGAGGCCGTCGCGTAGAGTGGCCGTCGTTACGCGGCCGCCGGGGCTGCTTCCGTTTCCCATGTGTGGATTTTGTCGATGAGGAATCATATGAATGGGCGAATTGGCGCGGGGCTCGGCCTGATGATGCTGGCTTGGACAGGGGGCGCGGGCCTGGGCGGGCAGCCCAACTTCCGGGTGCGCTCCGATTTCGCCGCGCCGTTGAATGCCGACCGGGGTTGGGCGGGGGCCCTCAATGAAGATGTCACCATCGGCGCCGACCGGCCCTTCCGCGTTCGCTTCGAGGTCCAGCGGCCGTCGGAAGCGAGCGGGCCGAGGCTGTTCCGGCTGCAGTATCGGCGGAACGCGGGCGCGTGGACCGACCTCGAGGCGCAGGACTTTCCCAAACCGGACGCCGGGACGCCGCGGGCCAGCATCATTTCCTGCGCCGCCTATGCGAACGGTGCGGCTACGATCGACCTGTTGGCGGGCTTGCCCACCGGGTTCCGGCCGGGCACGGGCGTGAGCCTCGCCGAGGGGGCCCCAACGCGAACAAATGCGTTGGGGGCCCCCGACCGCACGGCTGCGTGGGCTGGGGCGGGCGCTCACGGCGAATTCGAATGGGCGCTGGTGGTCCGGCGGTATGCCGATGGCCCGGTCACCAACGAGGAGGGGGACACTTTCGAGTTCCGGATGGTCGAGGCGGACGGGACCCTGCTGGGCGCCTACCGCAATCCAGTGCTCCGGCTGGCCGTCCCGCCCGGCCATGTCGGAGGGACCTTCGTGGAGACGCCGGGCCGGATCGGGCCGTTCCAGGCGTCCAATGGGGATCTGTATTTTATCATGGAGCCGGCGGAGACGAACAACGCGTTCCTGATGATCCTGTCAACCGATAACGGCATCACCTGGCGCGAGGTCGACGCCGTGAATCGTCCGCGAACCCGCGACCTCGAATCGGTGGACGCCCGGCTGGTGGGCGACACCATTCACATCATCCATCAGGTGACCGAATCGGCCCGGTACCACACGTTCCGCACGTCCGACCACCCGGCCCGGCCCAATACCTGGGCGGTCCGTGATGAGCGGGCCGGGGTTGTAACCGCCGTCGCCCAGATGGCGACGCTCGCGGTGCGGTCGGACGGCAGCGTGGCGGCCTTCTACGTGGGGCCAACGAAGATCCACTACAGCATCCGCTCGCCCGCCGGCGCCTGGGGCCCGGTGACTGCCATCGATGCCGATGTCGCTCCCAACCTGGCGGGTCCGCAGGCCGTGCTCGGCGCCAACGACACCGTGCACTTGGCCTACTATGGCACCGACGGCACCCTCTGGTATCGGAGGTTGCTGCCCAGCGGTGCCCTCACCGCCCGGGAGCAACTCGCCGCGGGCGCCGGAACCGCACGGAAGCACTACGGCTCGGTGCTGCCGCTCCTTTACCTTCGCGAGACGAACACGGTGGTCATCCTCTACCGGCTCGAATCCGGGACACTCTGGGAGCGTCGCATCGTGAACGATGGTCCGCCCACGGCCGCGGTCCGGGTGACGGATCGCGCCGTCATCACGAACGCCGTCGACTCGCAGCAGCCGGCCGCCGACGCGGTCCTGGACGGCGCCACGGTCCATGTCCTGTTCGTTGAGGAGTCGTCGCGCTCCCTTTTCAGCACGCATGACCGCGGGGGCTGGCAACCCGCGACGCTGCAGGTGGACAACATTCGCGGCTCCTGGGTCCGCGGCAGCGTGTACACCCGGCCCGACGGGGTGCGGGCCTACGGCTACGTCTATGACGCCGGCTCGGAGGGCGGGGCGGGCATGAACCGCTTCGGCGAGCTCGTATTGGGCGATACGTCTTTGCGGAAGTGACGACAGTGCTGATGGGAACGAGTGAGAATGATGATGCATAGAGGCGTTCTTCTTCAGAGCATCGGCGTGGCGCTCGCCACCGTCGCTATGGGGCACCTCGCCCGGGCGCAAGCGCACCGTGGGGCGGCCGCAAGACCCAACATCGTGCTGATTGTGGCCGACGATCTCGGTTACGGCGACCTCGGCTGTTATGATGGCCAGGATATTCCGACGCCGCACATCGATTCGCTGGCTGCCGCGGGTATCCGTTTCACCAGCGGCTACGTCACCGCGCCGTACTGCGCGCCGTCGCGCGCGGCGCTGCTCACCGGGCGCTACCAGGCGCGTTTCGGCTTCGAGGGCAACCCGATCGGGCCGCGCCTGGCCGATCCCACAGTGGGCCTGCCCACGCGGGAGCGTACGATGGCCGATGCCCTGCGCGACGCGGGCTATGTGACCGCGGCAATCGGGAAGTGGCATCTCGGTGGGACCGCCAGCTACCACCCGCAGCGGCGCGGGTTCGACGAGTTCTTCGGCTTCCTGCACGAGGGGCATTACTTCGTGCCGCCGCCGTGGGAGGGGCACGTCACCTGGCTGCGGCGCAAAGCACTGCCCGACGGCGGCCGGGGCCGCTGGACCGCGCCCGACGGCCGTATCATCTGAACCACGCACATGGGCCATTTCGAGCCGAACTACGACGCCGACAATCCCATCCTGCGCGCCGGGCAACCGGTTGTGGAAACGGAGAATCTCACCGACGCCTTCACGCGCGAGGCGGAGAGCTTCATCACGCGGTACAAGGCGCAGCCGTTCTTCCTGTATCTCTCGTACAACGCCGTGCACAGCCCGATGCAGGGGGCGGATGCCTACATGCAGAAGTTCGCCCACATCCCCGACGTGCACCGGCGCATCTACGCCGCCATGCTGTCCCACCTGGATGACGGCGTGGGCCGGGTGCTGGCACGGCTGCGCGCGGAGGGCCTGACGCAGCGCACGCTGGTGGTCTTCCTGAGCGACAACGGCGGGCCGACGCGCGAGCTGACCGCCAGCAACGCGCCCCTGCGCGGCGGCAAGGGCGATCTGCTCGAAGGCGGCGTCCGCGTGGCGTTTCTGATGCAGTGGCCGAGCCGGTTGCCCGCGGGCCGCGTCGAGCCGCGCATGATCAGCACGCTGGACCTGTTCCCCACCTTCGTCAAGGCCGCCGGTGGGGCGATTCCCACCGGGCTGGATGGCGTGGACCTGCTCGGACCCCTGGCCGCAGCCGACGACGCGCCGATGCGCGAACGCCACTTCTGGCGCCTGGCCCCGAAAGCCGCCCTGCTGGAAGGCGATTGGAAGATCCATCGCCAGCGGATGGACCAGCCCTGGCAACTCTATCATCTGCCCGCCGACCCGGCCGAGGAGCATGATCTCTCCGCACAGGAGCCGGCCCGCCGGGCCGCGCTGGTGGCCGTGTGGGAGGAGCTCAGTGCCGAGATGGCCGTGCCATAGAGTCACCTCGCATCAAGGGACTTGAGGGACTTCAACCACCGTTTTTTGGCTCGATTCCGAACCGGGTAACAATCCTGGTGAGTGACAGCGTCAAGGCCGTTCGTAGTGACGCCGCAAGGCGTTAGAAGAGAAGGTAAAAAGTAGAAGGGCAAAAGGAAAAAGACACGCGGCCCACCGGCTGCGCTCTTGTCTTCACTTTTTACCTTTGCCCTTTTCTCTTTTCCCTTCTTTCTATGCCCTTGCGGGCACACTACGAACACAAGCTGCGCTTGCACGCTGGCAGGGAAAAAGGGGACATTCTACTTTTTCGGCCCGCCTTGGGTGGCATTGCCAAGGGCTTGCCCTTGACGATGGTGGCTTCTCTATGCGTCGGACCATCGTCAAGGCCCGAGGCCCTGGCGATGCCACCCATAGCACTTCACCCTGGTGTCCTGGTCTCTTTCCGACGCCCGCCGCCCGAAGCAGTGTTAAGTGGGAAGTGGGAAGTCTTAAGGGGCAAGAGGAGTGTTACGTTTGAAGTTTCATGTTCTAAGCCGGAAGTCCTCAAGAGGAGTTTCAAGTGTGAAGTTCCAAGTGTTAAGTCGGAAGTCCTCGTCTTACTTCGAACTTTACACTTTACACTTTGCACTTCAAACTGCCAACTTGGCTTCTGGGACCTCGCCTTGCGCCGTCGAATCGGATAGGATGTTCCGCGACTCGTGGCCCGTGGCCCGTCGCCCGGGCCGCTGGGCGGAACGAACCACGGTACCGTTGTGCGTCGTGCGTAGGCTGAAGTGTGAAGTGTGAAGTTCCGACCGGCAGCGTCTCCTGCTTAACGCTGGAGACTCCAAACTCAAAACTCCTCTTCGACAGGAAGGAGTGCGAATGAAGATGGATAGAAGAACCTTTCTTCGGGGTATCGGCGCGACGCTCGCTGGCGGCGTGTTGGGGCAGTTGGCGCTGACGCAGGACCGTCAGGCGGCGCGACGGCCCAATGTGCTTTTCATTGCGATCGACGATCTGAACGACTGGGTCGGTCCGCTGGGCGGTCATCCTCTGGTCAAGACGCCGCACATGGACCGGCTGGCGGCGCGGGGTACGACGTTTCTCAATGCCCATGTGCAGAGCCCCCTGTGCAATCCTTCCCGGACCAGTCTCATGCTCAGCCTGCGTCCCACCACGACCGGCGTCTATGGCCTGGCGCCGTGGTTTCGCACGCTGCCCCAGTGGCAGGATCGCGTCACCCTGCCCCAGCACTTCAAGACGCAGGGCTACCGCACCTTCACGACGGGCAAGATCTATCACGGCGGCGCCCAGCAGCGGGCTGCCGAGTTCGACGTCTGGGGCCCGCCCAGCGGCGTCGGCGTCAAGCCGGAAAAGAAGCTCATCCCGCCCACCCCCATGGGCGACCACCCGCTGATGGATTGGGGCGTGTTCCCGCATCGCGACGAGGACAAGCAGGACTACAAGGTGGCCTCCTGGGCGGTCGAGCAGCTCCAGGCGATGCCGAAGGAGCAGTCCTTCTTTCTGGCCGTCGGGTTCTTCCTGCCGCACGTGCCCTGTTACGCCACGCAGAAGTGGTTCGACCTTTATCCGGACGATGACAGCGTCCTGCCGCCCAGGAAGGACGGCGACCGGGACGACACGCCGCGGTTCTCCTGGTATCTGCACTGGAATCTACCCGAGCCGCGACTGCGCTGGATGCGAGAGAACAACCAATGGCGCAACCTTGTCCGGTCCTATCTCGCCTGCACGAGTTTTGTGGACGCGCAGGTGGGTCGCATCCTGGACGCGCTCGAAGCCTCCGGCCTGGCGGACAACACCGTCGTCGTGCTCTGGGGCGACCACGGCTATCATCTGGGCGAGAAGAACATCACCGGCAAGAACACGCTGTGGGAGCGGAGCACGCGCGTGCCGCTGATCTTCGCCGGCCCGGGCGTGAAGGCCGGTCAACGCTGTCCCCGGCCGGCCGAGCTGCTCGACATGTATCCCACACTCGTCGAGCTGTGCGGCCTGCCGGCACGCCGGGACCTGGAGGGTATCAGTCTCGTCCTGCAACTGCGGGACGCCACCGCCCCGCGCGAGCGCCCTGCCATCACCAGCCACAACCAGGGCAACCACGGCATCCGCAGCGAGCGCTGGCGCTACATCCGCTACGCCGACGGCAGCGAAGAGTTCTACGACCATCAGACCGACCCGCAAGAGTGGAATAACCTCGCCGGCAATGCCAAGTTCGCCGCGATCATCGAGGAGCATCGGAGATGGCTGCCCCGCATCGACGAGCCGCCGGCGCCCGGCAGCGCGCACCGAGTCCTCACGTACGACAAGGCGACCGACGAGGCCGTCTGGGAGGGCACGCGCGTCCGGCGCAGCGACCCTATCCCGGAATAGACCCAGGGCGTCGTGCGTTGTGCGGGACGCGTCGTGCGTAAGCCCACGCAGGATGCATCCCGCGCGACGCAGGACGCACGATGAAGTGAAAGGTGTGCCGATGATGAACAAAGCGACGTACCTGCTCATTCTGTCTGCGGTCTTTTCCTGTCTGCTCCCGAACGCCCATCCGACGGCCGGCGGTGAGCCCGTGCGGATCATCTTCGACACGGACATGGGCTCCGACTGTGACGACGCCGGGGCGCTGGCGATCCTGCACGTCTACGCGGATCGCGGCTTGGCCGAGATCCTCGGGTGCATCTACAGCTCGGGCAAGGTCCCCTACGGAGCCGGGGTCGTCGAGGCGATCAACATCTACTACGGCCGGCCGAACATCCCCGTCGGCGCTGCCCACGACGACAAGGTCGGCGACCCGGTCGACAAGATGGGCACGGAAAAGCTCGCGAAAGACACCGCGGCGTTCGGAAACCGGATCGTTCACAACCGGGACGCCGAGGAGATGACGGCGCTCAATCGCAAACTACTGGTCCGGCAGGAAGACAGCAGCGTTGTTTACCTGACCGTCGGGCACACGAAGGGGTTCCATGACCTTCTCGTCTCCAAGCCGGACCACATCTCGCCGCTCAGCGGGCACGGCTTGGTCCGGAAGAAAGTCAAGCGATGGGTCGCCATGGGCGCGCTGGGCGCCGACAATAAAGAAGGGCACTACCGGAAAGAGTGGAACTTTCACTTCAACGGAAGCGCGCCGTATACGAAATACCTGGTCACGAATTGTCCCGTGCCGATCGTCTACATCGCCGCGGGCACTGAGGTGTTCACCGGCAGATCGTTGAAGACCACGGAGCCGGGGAACATCGTTCGGACGGTCTACCGGGACTGGCTCTGGAACGTGGAGAAGAAGACTCTGGACGACCAGCGGCCCAGTTGGGACCTGATCGCGGTGTACTACGCGGTTGAGGGACTGGGGGAGTATCTGGTGGGCCAGGAGGACGGCTGGCTGGAATTCGACGTGGACAAAGGGGCCCGCTGGATCCCGGGCGAGCGGAAGAACCCCCAGACGTTCGTCAGCCTCAAGCCCGGGACGAACAAAGACCTGGCGGATTACCTGAACGCCTTGCTGGCCGCCCACATCGTCACGCCGATCGATCCGAAGGGGGTGTTCAAGGAGATGTAGGGTGTGCTGTGCACACCAACGTCATGTTCAATGCCGCGGAGGTGGTGTGCACAGCACACCCTACGTCACCGGCGACTGGGCGGTCCTCGACAACCTCAAGAGCGTTCTGGGCCGCGACCCGCTGCCATTCATCGACGATCCATACCGGGACATCTTCAACTGTGGCGGTCGTGATTTTCTGGGAATAGGGGCCGATCCCATGTACGTCTGTTCTGTTTGTGGATGACGTGTGACATGCACCTTGTAGAAGGAGATCTGGAAATGGCAAAGAGACGTCAGAGGAGAGACTTGGCGGGGAGAGCCGTTCTGTTGATTGTTGCCACGCTCCTGGCGGCCGGTTCGGTGCTGGCCGACGATGCGGATCGCATCCAGCCGTGGACGCAGAATCCCCGCTACTGGCAATACAAGGGCCAGCCGGTCCTGCTGCTGGGCGGGAGCAAGGACGACAACCTGTTCCAGATCCCCGATCTGAAGGAGCATCTCGATGCGATGGCCGCGGTGGGCGGCAACTACATCCGCAATACGATGAGCGACCGCAAGGACTTCGACTTCGAGGTCTATCCGTTCCAGCAACTGCCCGACGGCAAGTACGATCTGGAGCAGTGGAACGAGGAATACTGGCAGCGGTTCGAGAACCTGCTCCGCTGGACCGCCGAGCGTGAGATCACCGTGCAGATCGAGGTCTGGGACCGCTTCGACTATTCGACCCGCAACTGGCCCGGGCACCCCTATTACCCGAAGAACAACGTCAACTACACGTACGAGCAGTCGGGCTTCGCTGCGGAGTATCCCGATCATCCGGGCCAGAACAAGCAGCCGTTCTTCTTCACCACGCCCGGGCAGCGGAACAACACGGTCGTCTTGCGGTACCAGCAGCGGTTCGTGGACAAGATGCTCGCGCACTCGCTCCGGTACGACCACGTGCTCTATTGCATGGACAACGAGACCTCGGGGGAAGAGGCGTGGGGCGCGTTCTGGGCCGCCCATATCCACCAGCGCGCCACAGAGGCGGGCAAGAAGGTCCACATGACCGAGATGTGGGACGCTTGGGACCTCAAGGCCCCCCAGCACCGACGGACCTTCGACCATCCCGAGCGGTACGACTTCGCCGATGTCTCGCAGAACAACCACCAGAAGGGCCAGACGCATTGGGACAACTTCCAGTGGGTCCGCGAGTACCTCGCCGCCCGGCCCCGGCCGATCAATACGGTCAAGACGTATGGCGCCGACACCGGCCGTTTTGGCAACGATCGCGACGGCCTGGAGCGCTTCTGGCGCCATATCATCGGCGGGGCGGCCTCGGCGCGCTTCCACCGACCCACCTCCGGCCTGGGCCTCTCGGAATCGGCGGTCGCCGCGATCAAGGCCGCCCGCAAGCTGGAGTCGCTCGTCAGGCTGTGGGACGTCGAGCCCGCCAACCACCTGCTCAGCGACCGCGCGGCGAACGAAGCCTACCTGGCCGCCCGCCGGGGCACTGGCTACGCGCTGTACTTCCCGAATGGCGGGTCGGTCGGCCTGGATCTGAAGGACGCACCCGGCCGGTTCGAAGTGCGATGGATCGATGCTGGAACCGGCGAATGGGACAAACGCGAAACGGTGGAAGGCGGCGCTGTCGCCACCCTGAAGGCCCCCGCGCAAGGTCATTGGGCCGCGGCCATAGTCAAGAACACGACTGGCAGGGGCCAATCCGAGAAGGCGTCGTTGCGTTCCGGTAGCGGGGGGCCGGCCGGACCGATCCGGTTGCATCCGGAGAATCCGCACTACTTTCTCTTTCGGGACCGGCCGACAAT
>VGYL01000236.1 GCA_016872975.1 Planctomycetota bacterium | reverse complement strand
CGGCGAGGCGGGGGGGTACCACTACTTCGTCATGGAATACGTCGAGGGCAAGACCATCGCCGACGACCTGGCCAACGGGCAGGTCATCGGCGAGAAGGAGGCGGTGGAGATCATCATTCAGGTCTGCCGTGCCCTGGAGCACGCCCACGCCCACGGCCTGGTGCACCGCGACGTCAAGCCCAAGAACATCATGATCAACACGCAGGGCGTGGTGAAGTTGGCCGACATGGGTCTGGCCCGCGAGACGACCGATATCGAGGCCGCCCAGAGCGAAGAGGGCAAGGCCTACGGCACGCCGTACTACATCTCGCCCGAGCAGATCCGCGGCAAGATCGACATCGACGGCCGGGCCGACATCTACGGCCTCGGCGCCACCTTCTACCACATGGTCACCGGCAAGGTCCCCTTCACCGGCGACGACTCCGCCGCCATCATGCGCAAGCACCTCAAGGAGAAGCTCGTCCCGCCCGACCATATCAATACCAGCCTCTCCGCCGGCGTCTCCGAGGTCATCGAGATCATGATGGCCAAGCACCGCGAGGACCGCTACAACAACGTCGAGGAGCTCCTGATCGACCTCGAGGCCCTGCGCCAGGGCCATCAGCCGCTCCAGGCCCACAAGCGCTTCGACGTCTCCATGCTCGAACAGCTCGAAGAGGGCGACACCGTCGAAGCCAACGAGGTCCAGGACGCCGAGGAGATCATCACCCGCTACCGGCTCTACCTGCTCATCCTCGGCGCCGTCAGCACGGTTTCCGTTCTGATCATCGTCGCCCTGCTCCTGCTCTGACCCGGCCGTTGCACAAAGGCAGTCGGTGGAAAGGGTCTGGCGGGCAATCCAGAAGAGCCCGCCCCCGAAGGCCTTTTTCACATAGGCATTCATCAGATGTCCCGCCTGCAAGAGCGGACGGGCCTTGCTCAGCGCCTCGCCGGTCCGCTCCATTCGAGAGGCGACCAAGGCCCGCGTGGCGTCGTTCACACCGTCACCCCCTCGCGCGCGACGTTCTGGTGGAAGGGCATGTCCGCCTTCGGGCGGGACTGCGAACAGCCTTCATCTGGAGGCTGGAATCGGGTATGATGCCCGCGTCGTCGGGCGGTGTGCCAGAAAATCCTCTTATACAGGAGAGCCGTGAATGACAGACTGGGGTCGTTTTGTGCTGGTCGTGGGTTGGATGGGGGTGTGCCTTGCGCCGGCTTTCGGGGCCGAGTGGCCGCAGTGGCGGGGGCCGTTCTTCAACGGCTCGACGCAGGAGCGGGACCTGCCGGTGTCCTGGAGCCAGACGGAAAATGTCGCGTGGATCCGCCCGCTGCCCGGACCGAGCGGGGCCACGCCGGTGATCGCCAACGGCCGGGTGTTCGTGACTTCGACCGTCAAGGGGACGCCGGAGTTCGTGGCCCTGTGCTTCGATGCTGCAACAGGCAAGGAACTGTGGCGCCGGCAGGCGGGCGCCAATCCGCGCAAGTTTCCGCGCAACAACATGGCGTCGCCTTCCCCGGTGACGGACGGCAGGAACGTCTTCTTCCTCTATGGCGAGGGGACGCTGATCGGCTTCGACCTCGACGGCCGGGAGCTTTGGTCGCGGAACATCGAGAAAGAGTACGGCAACCTCGCGCTGCAGTTCGGCTACAGCAACAGTCCCGTGCTCCATGACGGGAAGCTGTACATTACCGTGGTCCGGCGGAACACGCCCTACCGGGAGCCGGCGGCCGACGAGCCGCTGGATTCCTTCATCGCCGCCCTCGATCCCGCCACGGGCAAGACGCTCTGGAAACAGCCGCGGACCACCGATGCCTTCGACGAGGGCATGGAGACGTACAGCACCTTGATGCCGTTTGTCCGTGATGGCAAGGTGGAGTTGCTCATGACCGGCGGCGACTTCATCACCGCCCACGATCCCGCGACGGGCCGGGAGCTCTGGCGCTTCGAGTACTGGCATGAGAAGGTGCGCGATTCGCGGGTCATCCCTTCGCTGGTGACCGGCGCGGGGCTCATTTTCGGATCGCGGCACAAGTATAACCCCGTCTTTGCCCTGGAGCCGCCCGTAGCGTGGCGAGGGCGTCCCGCCCTTGCGTCGCGCGGCCATCCTGGCCGTGCCTTGTCGGGCCACCATGAGGCCGCTGCGGTGGAAGGGCAAGGGCAGGACGCCCATGCCACGGAAGAACGCGGGCGGGACGCCCACGACACGCAAGGGCGAGACGCCCTCGCCACGGAAGAGCAAGGGCAGGATGCCTCTGCTACGGAAGAATGCGGGCGGAACGCCCGCGACACGCAAGGGCAGGATGCCCTCACCACGCAAGGGCGGGACGCCCTTGGCGCGGGGCGGATTCTCTGGGAGTTCGCCGAGGCCGCCTCCGATTGCAGCACGCCGCTGTTCTATGACGGCCGGCTGTACGTCTTTGACGGTCTCAGACGCAGGACCGTCACCTGTCTCGATCCGAAGATGGGACGCATCTTCTGGCAGGGCAGGCTCGCCGGACGCAGCTCCTGGTGGTCCTCCCCGACGGCTGCCGACGGGAAGATCTACCTGATCAGTGAAGCCGGCGAGATTGCCGTCCTCCGGGCCGGCGGCGACGAATTCAAGGTCCTGTTCGAGACGAGATTCAACGAGCCGCCCATCCAGTCCTCGATCGCGATTGCCGGCGGCCACCTGTTCATCCGGACCGCCGAGAATCTGTACTGTATCGGCAAGTAGCCGTCGTTTCCCATGACGCCGAAAGGCGTTTACAGTAGCATGGGCAGGATGCCCATGCTACGGTGCCCTTGCGGGCATATTACGGACCTGCTGTCTGGCAGCCAGGATGCGGATCAGGAGTGTTCTTATGGTGCGGATGAAGATTTTCGCGGTGTTCGCGATGTTTCTGGCGGCGCCAGGCCTCTGGGCGGGCGACGGCGAGGAACAACTCAAAGTCCGGATCTCCTGGGGCCATACGTCGCCGGGGGCGACGCCTTTTTACGTTCAGGTTACGGCGCAGGAGGCGAAGGTGGCGGGTATCGCGGGGGTTGAACTGGAGCTTGATGACCGGTTGCACGAGGCTGTCTGCGAGACGCACGCGGGTAACGGCGACGTGGACGGCGTCGAGTTCACGCTTCGGTTCGCGCCGGTGGAGGTGAAGACCATTGCGAAGGTGGAGCGCATCTGGGCGGACCTGATCGCCCAGAGCGACCCGGACACGGTGCGGCGGCTCACGCAGGACCCGGCGTATCGGCCGGCTACGCGGAGATTGACCGTCCAGATGGACCCCGACGGGACGAAGGGCTTCAGCGTCACGGTGGATCAACTGCTGCAAAGCCGGGTTTTCTGGGTGCCGGGGCTGGACGTTTACCTCACGGCGGGCGAGACGGCGCCCTCGTTTGCGGAGCACCAGAGGCAGCTTGAAGCATACAAGGGCAGACGCGTCCTCGACCAGACGCAGCAGGAGCCGGAGGCGACGTACGAGCAGTTCACCTCCCGCTGGGAGGACATGGGCAGCCCGGCGTATAAGCATCCGACGCAGCCCGCGCCCGGCCACATTGTCTGTCTGACCTGGGATAGCGCCCTGTACAAGTTCGGCATCGACCGCGGGGCGGGCGTCTGGAACGACTACGGCAGTCTCGACAGGTTCCGCTTCTGGTTCGATTTCGGCGACCTGTCCAAGGGGCTGCATTACTTCTGGAAGAGCCAGCGGCTTGAGGACGGCCTGCCCATCGTTACCACGACCATCGTGCAAAGCGGTGTGCAATACGAGGTGGAGCAGTTCGCCTATCCTTTGCACGGTCCGCCGCCGGAACGCCGGGGCGACATCCCCATGGTCCTGCTCCAGAAGGTCACACTGACCAACCGGGAGCGGACGGACGGGGCGGCAGTGCTGAAGTTCCGTCAGCGACGCGAATACGGCGCCCGCGATCTGGCCGAAGTCGTGTGGCGCCAGGAGGGCAATACGATCCTGTTTGAGGAGAACACCTCCCGCCGCGTGCTGTTCGCGGCCCAGGGCTCCGGCTTCGCCATTACCTCCTGTACCACGCGGGATGACGTCCCGCAGCCCCGCGAGAACAAGCATTGGCGGGATTGCGAGGTCGTGCTGACGTTTGGCCTCGCCCGGGGCGTCAGCAAAGAGGTGGTCCTCCTGCTCCCGTCGCCCCCGGTGGAATTGCGTGACCGCAGCGCCTTGCTGAAGCTGGACTACGACAGTTCCCGGGAGACGACACGCAAGTTCTGGACCGACTGGCTTCGGCGCGGGGCCCAGTTCCGCGTTCCGGAGAAGGTCGTCAACGACCTGTTCCGGGCCAATCTCTGGCACGCGTTGCGTCTGCCCCGGCGCCACGGCGGCAGCAAGGAGGGGGCTGGACGTGTCGCGGGCGTCTCGCCCGCGGTTCGAGGGCAAGATGCCCCCGACACCAGGATCGATCTGCCCTATTCGAACTTCGCCTATGACCAGCGGGGCGCACCCTGGCCGGTGAATCAGGCGGTCTACGTGGACTACATGATCTATGGCCTGCGAGGATATGATGACGTTGCCGCCGAGGAGCTGCTGGCGATGTATCGCGGCAACCAGGAGCCCAACGGCCACGTCAAAGGCTACGCCAACTGGGGCGTCTACACCCCTGCGATGATCTACACCGTGGCGCGGAACTATCTCCTCTCCGGCGATCGGGAAACCTTCGACAAGCTGCTCCCGCCTACTCTCCAGGCTCTCGACTGGTGTCTGGGCGAAGTACGGCAGGCGCGCGTCGCGGCCACCTTGACCACATCTTCCGCGGACGGGACGCCTGCGACACTGGGCCTGGTTCGCTCGCCCCTGAACGACCTGACGGGCGAGGGCGTCTGGGCCTTTACCCAAGCGTACATGTACGCGGCGTTCGACATGCTGGGCAGGGCATTCGTGCAAGCCGGACACCCCCGGGCCCAGGAGTGCTTCGAGGCAGCGGTGAGCTTCCGGGAATCCATCGAACGTGCCTTCGGCCGGGCAATGATGCGTTCTCCTCTCGTGCCCCTGCGGGACGGGACGTGGATGCCGTATGTGCCCTGTGAGGCCACGAAGCCGGGCCGGCGCTTCGACCAATGGTATCCGACCGACGTGGACACCGGCGCCATGCACCTGCTGCGGCTCAAGGCCCTGCCTGCGCGGGGGCTGCTTGCCGAGTCCCTCCTGCACGACCACGAGGACAACCTGTACCTGCACGGCTGGGGCATGGCCAACGAGCCGGTCTACAATCCCCAGGCGACGGCGTACCTGCTGCGCGATGAGCCCAAGGCCGCGATTCGGGCCTTCTACAGTTGCATGGCCTGCGGGTTCAGCCAGGCGATGCTCGAGCCCGTCGAGCACCGCTGGACCTGGGGCCAGTACTTCGGCCCGCCCAGCACGGACGGCGCATGGTTCGAATTGTACCGCAACATGCTCATTCATGAATTGGATGACGGCTCGCTGTTGCTGCTCCAGGCGACGCCGCGCCAGTGGCTCGCCGAGGGCAAGCAGATCGCGGTGGAACGAGCACCGACGCACTACGGTGCGATCTCCCTCACCGTTGACAGCCGCGCTGCGGCCGGTTCGCTGACCGCCCGGATCGAGATGCCCGGGCGACGACCGATGCCGCGGCTGCTCGTCCGCTTCCGCCACCCCGAGGCCAAGCCGATCCGCTCCGTCACGGTCAACGGCCGGGACTGGACCGGGTTCGACGTGCAGAAGGAATGGGTCGTGATCGATAAGCCCGTCGAGCAGCGCTATGTCATCGCGGCAGAGTATTGATAGGAAGGGCGATATCCGGGCAACAGCGGCAAGGCCATGTTTGTAGTGACGCCGCAAGGCGTTTCTCAATATGCCCTTACGGGCACGCTACAAACCAGCGGCGATAGCGCTGCCAATCATCCATTGTCCTTTATCCATTTCTACCGCCTCCGCTCCATCTCCATCAGTCGGGCGACGCGCTCTTCGGTCGGCGGGTGGGTGCTCATGAGCTTGGTCATATCGCTGCCGGTCAGCGGTTGGACGATGAACAGGCTGCTCTGGCCGTCGGGCACTCGCAGGGGAATCCGGCGATTGGCGGCATCGAGCTTTTGCAGGGATCGGGCCAGGCCGCGAGCGCTGCCCGCCAGCTCGGCGCCGAGACGGTCCGCCTCGAACTCGCGGGAGCGGCTGATTGCCATACGGATCAGACCCGCCGCCAGGGGGGCGAAGATCAGCAGCAACAGGCCGACCAGTGGATTGGCACGCCGGTCGCGGCCGCCCCAGAAGGCCATGTAGGCCACCCAGGTGATCGCTCCGGCCATGATCGCGGCGATCGTGCTGATGAGAACGTCGCGGTGCTTGATGTGGGACAACTCGTGGGCGATGACGCCTTCGAGCTCATCCTCGTTGAGCATCTGCCGCAGACCCGCGGTCACGCAGACCGCACTGTGGCGGGGTCCGCGACCGGTGGCGAAGGCGTTCGGGGCCGCGGCCGGGGAGATATAGACGCGCGGCATCGGCAGAGCGGCCCGTGCCGCCAGCCGCTCGACCATCCGCCACAACGCCGGATCGTCGTGCGCCGAGATCTCCTGCGCCCGCATCGTGGCCAAGGCGATCTTATCGCTGAAGTAGTACGCGAAAAGGTTCATCACGCCCCCGATCACGAGCGCCGGCAGCAATGCCGCCTGCCCGCCGATCAGGTAGCCGACCGCCAGGACCAAGCCCATCAGCGAGCCCATCAGCACCGTTGTCTTCAGATTGTTCACCAGTCTATCCATGGCATACCACCTTCAGTGCACCCCATTCGTCTTCGATTTGTCGTGCGTTTCCCATTCACATATACGCCTGCGGTCTCTTTATGTGCAAACCCCGTGCCCATCCGGCCGGGAAACCATAACTTCTTGTTTTATAACGGTATACAGTAACTGCGCAGCTCGGCTCGGCGGGCACCGCTGCCGTTTTGGCATGGTGTACCGCGTTATCGCGCCTCCATCGTTCCAGCGCATGGTTATCCAAAGATGCGCACCGGATTGTGTTGAGCATCTTTGGTAGTACTGCCGGTCCGGAGGGCCTTGTTCCGGCACACCAAGGCCTCTCAGAACGTGTATGAAAACGTGTCGCGGGCGCGAGCGCCCGCGCGTGTCGAAGGCGCGAGCGCCTTCGATTCGAGGGCCAGAGGCCCTCGACACAGGCGGACAAGATGTCCGCGACACGACAGATAGCGGTTTTCATACACGTTCTCAGGGCAGACCCCCCGAAGCACCAGGAACCGCGTTTTTACGCGAAAAACTCAGTCCGCCAAGTGCCCCCTCGTGGCGGGCGTTTTCACGCGAAAAAATCAGACCGCCAATGCACATATATATGGCGGTCTGATCGACCTCCGACGGCCAAAAACCGCGTTCTCAGGGGCGCCAGTGCGGATCATCAGACCGCCAAATGCCCCCCAAAGGCCGATTTGGCGGTCTGATCCTGGCGGTCTGATTTTTCAGCCCAAAAACGCCACTCCCAGGCTCGGGTTCGTAGTGGCGTCGTCAGACGCTATCTGGATGGGCCCAGATAAACTGCAGGTTTGAAGTTTGAAGTGTGAAGTTTGAAGTCGGATCACGGACTTGACCATCTTTACACCTGCAACTTCAAACTTGAAACTGCTTCCGACACGGATTCACGTGGATGAACCCAGCCCGGCCTGCGGCCGGAACCAACGAGATTCTGAACCACGAAGGTCCCAGCGCGGCCTCCGGCCGCACCCGAAGGCGCAAAACCACGAAGAGCACGAAGGCCACGAACCAGGAAAAGAACCCCGGAGGTCATCGTCTTGGTCCCATCTTCTTCGCGCTCTTCGTGCCCTCTGTGGTTCAAAACATAATCCTTTCTGTCATCAGGGCTTACGTTGCTCTCTCGGAGTTATCTGGAAATGTTCTTCAGTTGTTGCGGGTTAGTAGTACAGATGAACACGGATCTCTTGCCGGCAACCGCTCTTGGGCGAAAGAAACGCAAAAGACGCGGTGCGGCCCGCGCCCGCAACCCAGAGACTACTCGCGCAGAGACGCGGAGATCGGAACCCGTAGGGTGGGGCTGGCCCCACCGAATTCCTTGTCCCAAGCCCCGCGTCCCTGCGTCTTTGGGCCTGGTTCAGAATCGGCTAACCCCTTGTAGGATCGGCCCAGTGGTCCCCATGCGACGGTGGGCGTGTTTGTAGTGACGCCGCGAGGCGTTTCTTCGTAGGTCGGGCGTCCCCGCCCGACTTTCGGCGCGCGGGGACGCTCGCCCTACGCGGAGACGTCCTGGACACGCGTCACCACAACGCGGCCGGAACGGAACCAGGCCCGCCTTTGCGCCTCTGCACGCGACATCGTGCGGATGAAGAAGAGCCTTGAACCGAGGATGACAGAAAGGAACATGAATCCGGAAGAAAACGAGACCTTCTTCGGCTCTCCCCATATTCCTTTCTGCCATTTTCTTTTCTACCTCTTTGGGTTCCGCCCGCAGGCCGGGCCGGGCAATCTGCGGCTGCTATAACTCGCTTGTATTTCGTGACTTGGGGCATGTCCTCGGAGAAGGCTTGCCAGAAGAACAAGGTGTGGCGCCTTTGCAGTGCGGCGCGGCCATCTTCTCCTGGGGCCTCCAGCATGGTGCCGGACGCGATAGGCTGTCAACGCCAGGGGGGCGGATAAGCTCTTTTTCAATGAGGAGTTACGCGAGAGTGCAGAGAAAATGTGCCTGACACCTTCAGTCACCCGGAGAAAGGGAACCGCGGATGAATGCGGATAAACGCGGATCGAAGGGAGGGGATAGGCACTCGACGCACCCTTTTTCCGGCTCATCCGGCTTTAGCGTACTTCCATAATGGAGGCACGCCCGAAGCGGTCGTGCGAAGGAGATTTTCCGCTTTGGGCCAATAGCATGGTAAGGGCAAGTTTCCTCTCCTTGGCAAGCGCTGCCA
>VGYL01000235.1 GCA_016872975.1 Planctomycetota bacterium | reverse complement strand
GCAAGGGGCACGCGGACGCGAACTTCAGCATCCTGCGCCGCACCGCGTTGAGCTTACTCAAGAACAACTCGACTCTCAAGGTCGGAATCAAGAACAAACGTCTCACCGCCGCCTGGGATGAAACCTATCTCGAAGAAGTCCTTGTCGGAAAATGACTTATGGTGCAATCGCCCTGGGCAAGCCCCACCCTACAACCACACGTTGCCTGGCGCGAGGCGCATCGGCGAAACGACGGGTGCGGCGCGATTACCGGTTTTGTCCGTCAAAAACTCATTAGGCGGGTCAAGTAATCTGGACATATGTCCAGAAGGTCAGTCCGGCCCTCCTTTCTTCCTTCGTGTTTGGAAATGGAGCCGGCTGTGCCGGAAGACTGTCAGACCCGCCTGAAGGCGGAACTCCAAACGGGAAGTCCATGCTCATATGCAATTGCCCCGCGACCGGGAGGCCGCCGCTTGCCCGTCCTCCGAACCCCGAGTATGATGCGCAGGCGACCGCCGCGGGTGCGGAATACGCTGATGAGAATCATCATGGCAAGAGGATCTGGCACGGCCATCTGATCTGAGAACCGGAGTTCTGCAAAATGGAAGTTGGGCCTACTTGGGAAAGAAAGAAATCGGGAAGCGGATTTCCGAGAAGAATAATAGGCCCAACTTCCATTTTGCAGAACTCCAACTGAGAACCGACAACTGAGAACTGTTTCATGAGGATCTCCGACTATCTCGGGCAGGCGGGCGGCAATCTGTGGAAGAAGAAGCTGCGCACCTTTCTCACCACCGCGGGCGTCGTGATCGGGATCGGCGCCCTGGTCGCCATGTTCGCCTTCGGCCAGGGCATTCAGCGGAACATCACCCACCAGTTCCAGAAGCTGGACCTGTTCAACTACGTCAGCGTCTTCCCCGGCGGCGGCCCCGACCGGCGGGTCTCGTCCTCCGATCCGGACGCGGCCGGCAGCCGACGGGCCCGGCGCCGGCGGCCCGGGTCGCGCCGCATCCCGGACGTCAACCAGCCCGGCCCGCGCCTGGATGCCGAGACCCTGAGCCGCATCCGCGCGATCGAAGGGGTGGAGGCGGCGTTTCCCGAGCTGCGCTTCCCGGCCCAGATCCGCCTCGGCGGCAAGGAGCAGTTCACCCTCGTCCAAGTGCTGCCGGCGGCGTTATGGCAATCGGGCCTGGTCACCCTGCGGGCGGGGACGGCCTATGGTTCGGATGAGCCGAACGAGCTGGTCATCAGCGATTCCCTCCTGCACCGGCTGGGCGTGCCGGACCCCGAGACGGTGCCCGGCCGGGAGATCGAGGTCGCGACGCTGACCCTGGACTTCAGCCTGACGAGCCTGCTGCGGATGGCCTTCTCCTCCGGCGGGCAGGCCCTGCCCCTGGCCCGCGACCGCCACGCGTTCACGGTCGTGGGTGTCGCGGGCCGGATGGGTTTCATGGGGCCGTTGCCGCTTCCGAGCGACGTTCTGATCCCGCCGGGGGCCGCCGCCCGGATGCGCAAGCTGTCCCTGACCAGCGTCTGGGACCTGTTCAGACCCTCCGACGGTCCGGCGGGCTATGCGACCGTGAGCGTCCGGGTCGCGACGCCGCAGGACGTCCAGCCCGTCCGCGACGAGATCGAGGCCCTGGGCTTCGGGACCTTCGCCCTGATGGACCAGTTGCGCGAGATGCGTATCGGCTTTCTCATCATGGACATGTTCCTGATCGCCGTGGGCATGATCGGCATCACGGTCGCCTCGCTGGGGATCGCCAACACGATGGTCATGTCCATCCTGGAGCGGTACCGCGAGATCGGCATCATGAAAGCGGTCGGGGCCACCGACGGTGACGTGCAGCGGATTTTCCTGTTCGAGTCCGGCTCGATCGGCCTGCTGGGCGGCCTGGTCGGCCTGGGGCTCGGCTGGCTCGTGAGCCTGGCCATCAACGCGGTGATCAACACCCTGATGGTCCGCCAGGGCGCCCCGCGGATGGCGTACTTCAGCTTCCCCTGGTGGTTGTGCCTGGGCGCGATCGCCTTCTCGATCCTCATCAGCCTGCTCGCCGGCGTCTACCCGACCCGCCGTGCCGCCCGCGTCGACCCGGTCGTCGCCCTCCGCCACGATTGACCCGACCCGAGCCCCCCGAACCACAGAGGTGTACCTCCGCCGCCCCCGGCTGAAGACGCCGGACCGCGGCCCGTGACTGGCAACTGCGAACTGTCAACTGGGAACTGCTTTTCAACCACAGAGGACACCGAGGGCACAGAGAAGACGGACGACGGAGGACGGAGGACAGAAGGCCGGAGGCGGCAGGCCGCACTGGGAACTGCTCTTTGCCGCAAAAACGCAGGAGACGCAAGAATGTAGCCCAGCCGCCCTCGGCTGGGGAATCGGCGGCCCGCCGGAGGCGCTCAGCCAAATCAGCAATCAGCAATCATAAATCATCAATCCAAAGGCTACCGCCTCCCCCCTTCGAACGGCGAGGCCCGGGCGACGACTTCCGGCACCGAGAAAATCGACAAGCGGAATGAGCAAATCCCTTGCCTTGGGCGAGAAGGAGCAGTAGAATCCGCCTGGAATGCCAGACCGTAGGATGGGCCGAAGGCCCAGCCACCTACGGTCGAGGAAGAATTGGAGACGCTCTGAGGCGGAGACGGCCATGCACTACAATCTGCTGGACCAACCATGGATTCCCGTCCTGTACCGCGATGGACGATGGAAACGCGTGGCACGACCAAACCAAGGGGGCTCTCGACCATGGCGGTAAACGGACCATTCCCCTGGCAGCGGCTGTGGGCCAAGACATCCGAGGATGGCAACGAATCCCGCTATCATCCTTTGTTATGTCATATGCTCGACGTTGCAGCGGTTGCCGGCCTCGTATGGGACCATCACCTGACCGCCGGTCTTCGGGAGAGGCTAACATCCGCGCTGGGGGTTCCGGATGCACGCACGCACGTCTTGTATGTGGCCGGCGCGCACGATATAGGTAAGGCAAGTCCTGGTTTCCAAACCAAGAAACCGCAGCTTCGTGAAAGCCTGCCGCTCTCGTTTTCAGGGAACGACCTGAACCGTCCGCATGGATTCATCAGTGCCTGCGTATTGCGGGACTCTCCGGGCATCCCTTCGACGTTGTTGGGCCAAATCTCCGGGGGGCATCATGGGGTCTTCCCACGAGCAGCGGACATGCAAATGGGAAGGGACTCTCTTGGGGGAAGAGACTGGGCGAAAGCGCGACAGGAACTATTAGCGGCATTTGCCGGTGTTATAGGGTCGTCCGCGGATTGCGTGTCGGGATGCAAGACGGAGATCGATGATCCATTCATCGTCCCTGTCCTCGCTGGACTCATTGCGGCGGCGGACTGGATTGGCTCCAATCAGCATCTCTTTCCCTGCGTGGCGGAGTACGGAAAAGTTGTTGGCATCGCTCCCGCTGAGTACTGGAAGAAGAGCCAAAAACAGGCGAAGGAAGCACTCGACAAACTCGGCTGGGTGCCGGGCGTAAGCTTTGCGTCTGAGACGAACTTCGACAGCGTCTTCCCGTTTGCGGCCAACGGGCTCCAGAAGACCGTGAGCGAACTGGCGTTGAAAGAGACCGCGGCCTATCTGATGATTGTCGAAGCTCCGATGGGGCACGGCAAGACGGAAGCCGCCTTCTATGCAGCGGACTTGGCTATGTGCAGAGGCTTTGCTCGCGGCCTCTACGTTGCGATGCCCACGCAAGCAACAGGCAACGCCATGTTCAAACGAGTCCTGGAAGACTATCTGAAAAAACGCGGACACAAAGGAAAGCTGAACGTGCAACTCGTGCATGGCGACGCCCTGTTGGCGCAGATGGAGGAAGTACGAGAAGGAGAAATCCCCAATTATGAGCCTCAGAATATCGCCGACGAGGAAGACAACGGGGCTGATGTGGAAGCCCAGTCCTGGTTCACGGCCAAGAAGCGTCCCCTGCTCGCGCCGTTTGGCGTGGGTACTATCGACCAAAGTCTGCTGAGCGTGCTGCAAACGAAGCATTGGTTTGTCAGGCTCTTTGGGCTGGCGGGCAAGGTCGTGATCTTCGATGAGGTTCACGCCTATGATGCCTACATGAGCACCATTCTCGAACGGCTCTTGCAGTGGTTGGCGGAACTCGACTGTACCGTCATTCTTCTTTCAGCGACACTGCCGGAAAGCAGGCGAATGGCGTTGGCAAGAGCGTACTCGGGCCGCCATGATGCCCAGTACCGCCGGTATCCGCGCATCACGCTGGCCAAGCCACGGCACTATCCCGATGGACAAGCGCCGGAGCGGCCGGTTTGTGCGGAGATTCCGCTGGGCGACGGAAGGTCGGTGAATCTGCAATTTGCGAAGAGCAATATAGAATCGCTGGCGAAGACGCTGACGCAGAGACTGGCACACGGCGGATGCGCTGCTGTGGTCTGCAACACGGTTGACCGCTCCATCGAGGTGTACAGACATCTGCGCGACGCTCTGGCGGACACAGAGTGTCTGCTGTTCCACGCACGGACGCTCCGAATGTGGAGGCGTGAGCGAGAAGAAGAGGTCCTTCGCAAGTTCGGCAAGCACCATCCGCAGGATAGACCACTTCGTGCCGTGCTGGTCGCGACACAGGTCATTGAGCAAAGCCTTGATCTTGATTTCGATCTGATGGTTTCGGACATCGCGCCGATCGACTTGCTGCTTCAGCGGATGGGAAGACTTCATCGGCATCGTTTGCGCCAGCGGCCGCAGGGCCTGGGAACGGCGCAGTTCATAATCCTGTGCGATGCGCAGGTAACCGGGGGCCCGCCCAAGTCATTTGGCCGGAGCAACGAGTTTCTGTATGAGCGGTACATCCTGCTGCGCACTTGGCTGATGCTTCGGAGACGGGGCAAGGTCGAGGTGCCAATCGAGATCGAGACGCTGATCGAGGCTGTGTATGGCGAACAGTCACCATGTGCGGAGGACGGTTGGAAGGGAGCACTCAAGGAGGCGAAAGAGGAGATGGAGTCTGATCGCGCCGAGTCCGAGAAGGCCGCTTGCCGACTGCTGGTTTGCAGACCTAAGGACCCTGGCGACTTGATTGAACAGTTTAACGACAAACTAGCTGACGATGAGGACCCCGACGTTGACAGGTCGGTCAGAGCGGCCACGAGGGACGGCGACCCATCGATCACGGTCGTGACGCTGCCTCCGGGCACGCTTCCGGCCGGCGAGTGCGGGGTTTCCAAAGTTCGCAGCCTGTTAGATCGGTCGGTCAAGCTCAGCCATCGAAGCGTCTTCCAGACAATTCTCAAGGAAGGTGAATCGCCGGGAGAATGGGCGATGAATGCTCACCTCCGCCATGCTCGTCTGTTGCGGCTTGACGCCCAGGGGCAAACGCGGGTCAAGAATTATCTGTTGACCGTGGACGAGGGGCTGGGCATCGCGATCGAAAAGGACGGTGACGACAATGTCTGAATTCAACTTGGTCGATAAACCTTGGATCCCCTGCATCGGCCTTGACGGGAAGCAGAGCGAAGCGGGAATCTACGATACGCTGCTCAACGCGCACGAACTGCGCGAGATCTATGACGACTCACCACTCGTCACTGTAGCGATCCATCGTCTCTTGCTGGCGATCCTGTACCGAGTCCACAGCGGTCCCAAGAGTTTCGCGGAATGGAGGCGATTGTATCAGCGTGCCAAATTCGATCGGCGCATGGTCAGTGACTATCTGAACCAATGGAGAGTGCGTTTTTCCCTTTTCGCTGGCAAGTACCCCTTCTTCCAGATGGGTGGGCTGGAGACGACAAGGGCAGTGTCGATCAATCGTCTGGCCACCGAGTGCGCCAGCGGCAACAACGCAACGCTGTTTGATCACTCCGGTGACCAGGAGGAGGTCACCTGGCCACCGGCGCAAGCGGCCAAGCGATTGCTCGCCTGCCAGTCATTTGCCTTGGGATTCGGCAAGAGCGGCAATGCGAAGATCAATGGCAAGGATGAGGCCCTGCCGTATTCAGCCGATGCGATAGCGCTGCGAGGAATGAATATATGGATGCAGGGCCCAACCCTGTTCGGCACGTTGATGGTCAATCTTGCCCCCGCTGAAGACAAATCACTGCCACCGTGGGAACTGAACGACCCCCACCAGTATCGTGACAGATGTTGTGGCAAGGGCAGGAAGGTAGTGACATCATTAGGCGTGGTTGACCGCCTGACTTGGCAGAGCCGACTGGTGCGGCTGATCCCCAATGGCGCGACCGTGTCGAGGATGTTCTTCACGCAGGGGCGCTCGGCCGACAAGTCTGCCGGTGATCCGATGAAGGTGTATCGGGTGTCGAAAGAGGAAGGCATATCGGCGCTGCCGCTGAGCAGCGCCAAGGCGGCCTGGCGAGATGCGCATTCGATCCTCACGATTCCAGTTCCTGACAGTCAGGAGCGAAGGCCTGAGTGCTTCAACCTCTTGGCTCGGGCCCGCGCGGCAGGAGCGATTGAGCCAGACAAGCGATTCGTTGTGCACATCGTTGGCTTGGCGTCAGCCCCGAACAAGGCCGGGAAGTTCCTTCTCTGGCGACACGAGCGGATGCCGATACGGGCCGCTTTGCTGGGGGATACCAGTCTGATCGAACGCCTGGGTACTCTTCTGCAAGGCGCCGGGCAGGGGGCGTCTGAACTCTACAGTCGTGCCAAGAGGATCGCCCGCTTCTTTCGAGTTCCCGATGGCCACGAACCAAGCCAGAACGAGTGGGACGATATCAACAAGGTTGTAGACGACATCGATCCTCGCCCTGCCTACTGGGCGCGGCTGGAGACGCATTTCTTTGACCTACTTGAGAACCTCCCGAATGACTGGGATGCCGCAAGCGACAACTGGAAGCCGGATGAGCAGCAGGTCGCAACTTATACTTGGCGCGACCACGTGAAGGACGAAGCTCGGCGAGCGCTGGAGGAGGGCATCCGCTCGCTCGGGACGACCGCCCGAGCGATTCAGGCGGTGGCACGCATCCGCACCGATTTCAACGACGACGATCTCAAGCCCCCGCCGCCGAAGACGGACAGGGCAAAACAGAAGGGGAAAGGAGGCAAGAAGAAATGAGTCTTGATGAGAAACAGAAGACGTTTATTGGCTACCTGCTCAACCTTGCGAAGGAAGGCGCGGAGGACCGAGGCGCGCTGGCCGACCTGCGTAGCGGTTTGGGCAGGGAACCGGGCGAGAT
The DNA here is from genome assembly GCA_016872975.1 of Planctomycetota bacterium. Classification (GTDB taxonomy): domain Bacteria; phylum Planctomycetota; class Phycisphaerae; order Sedimentisphaerales; family Anaerobacaceae; genus PLanc-01. The sequence goes on along the minus strand of VGYL01000235.1, from coordinate 1,729 downwards.
GGCCCGCCTGCATAAGCACGTCGTGCCGTATCTGCCGGAAAAGAGCTATAATGACCGGTGGTATTACGTGACGGCGACGCTTTTCGGCTTGTTCCCGAAGCATCGGCAAGGGTGTGGCCTCGGCACGGCTTTCCGTCCCTTGAAACAGAAAAGCGACAGTATGGAAGCCAGGTTCGTGGCGCTGCTCAACGCCCATCCCGACGACCTAGACGGCCATTTGCGCCATGCCGTCAGCTTGCTGAAGGCCAACGAGCAGCCGTTCGACTGGTTCCGCCTCTTGGATGACCTGCTCCAATGGGACCATCCTGAGGGCCATGTTCAATTGCGCTGGGCGCGCGACTTCTACAAGAGCAACGCGGGGCAAACCGACTCGCCAGGCGAAACAATAGACGACAACGCATCCGAACGGGAGGAACACAACCATGACTGATTCCGGTGTCAAAATCGAAGTGCATCTGATCCAGAACTTCGCTCCATCCAACCTGAACCGTGACGACACGGGGCAACCCAAGAGCGCGACCTTCGGGGGCTTCCGTCGAGCGCGGATTTCCAGCCAGTGCACCAAGAGAAGCGCACGCCAACTGTGGCGCCAAGGCGAATCAGGCATGGTCGGAGAACGTACGAAATTGCTCAAGACGAAGTTGGCGCCGCAACTCGATGCCAAGGGGCGGACGCCCGAGCAGATCAGTGCGGCGATTGACACGTTTCTCGCCCAGTTCTATTCCAAGATGGATGGTGACAAAACGGCTGTCCTGCTGTTTGTAAGCCAGGATGAAGTATCAACGGCCAAAGAGTCGATAGATAAGCACTGGAAGCAACTGTCGGCGGGCACGGCGGTAGAGGGAAAGGAGGCCACCGCGGTGACAACAGCGCTGGATAAGGCTAAGACCTCCGCCGACATCGCCCTGTTTGGCCGGATGCTGGCCGAACAGCCGGGCCGGAACACGGATGGCGCTTGTCAGGTGGCCCACCCGATCTCCACGCACAAGGTAGATATGGACATGGACTTCTACACTGCCGTGGATGATCTGAACCCGGAGGAGGAGACCGGCGCGGGAATGATGGGTGTAGTAGGATTCAACAGCGCCTGCTACTACCGCTACGCGCTGGTGGACCGCGACCAACTCGCCCGCAACCTGGCACGCAAGACTGATCGCAAGAATGGTAGTTGGACGAAAGAACTCGATGCGAACGATTACAGGGAGGCTGACAAGGTCATCAAAGCATTCCTCGAAGCGATGGTCTATGCGATTCCGACCGGCAAGCAGAACTCCTTCGGTGCGCAGAATCTGCCGGCCTTTGGCCTGTTCGTCTGCCGCCAAGGCGGCGTTCCTATCTCCCTGGCCAATGCCTTCGCCAAGCCCGTGCGCCCGACGAAAGCGGACGACGACCTTGTCGGCCTATCCGTAGATGCGCTGACCAGGCATTGGGACGCCCTGAAAAGTGTTTACGGCGAGCAAGGAGGCAAAACCACAGCCTGTTTCCATGTTCAGCAGGATGGTCGCCTGAATGGGCTCAAAGCCGCCGACAAGAAGGGCGTCAAGGCAGCCATCGACGCCGTTTTGGAGGCTGCGAGACGATCATGAGCAAGGTCTATACACTGCTCCTGCACCTAGTACTACAACGCTATCTTGTGGGACCGCAGTAGTCGTAAGTCATTATGAAACAATGAGATACGGGAATGTCACTTCGGCGCCTTAACGCCAATAAGGCTACGGGGTGACATTTT
>VGYL01000234.1 GCA_016872975.1 Planctomycetota bacterium | reverse complement strand
CGATTTCTCGCATGCGCAAGGCTACTTCGAGACCGCCTATGCCATCCTCGTAGAAATGCACGGGAAGTTCCTCGATCTCCGGCAGGGCCCTCCTGACTCTCTCTTCGACGCGGGAGGGCCGATCCACGTCTCCCTCGGCCAAGCCCTTCTCGACCGTCGCCTTCAGGTCTGCCCCGCTTTGCTCGGGGCGTCTCTCCACCATGTCCTTGCCGGAGAAGAAGATGTCGAGGTTCGCCGGAAGCTGTTCCTGCGCCTCGAAGAGCCGGTTGACCACGGCCGCGTGCGTGATCCGGGCGGCGTCCCGACCCAGGTGCTCGTCAAAGAACGGGATCGCCTTGAGGGCCCTCTCGTAGGAACGCAGGTCCAGGAAGGCCCTGCTGCCCTTCAGAAAGAGAGAGCCGATCACGATCGGGCGCTGGTCCCGCGGCTGCGCCGCGTAGGGCTTCTTGAAGGCCAACGCCTGAGCCTCATGCGCATAGAGCCAGACCCACCGCCGGCCGTTCGGGTCGAAGTCCATGCACCGCAGCCGGCGCAAGCGCTGGACCAGCAGCTCCTTGTCCCGCACCTCATAATACAACCGCACCGGCTGCGCAGGTTCCCCCGTCAGCGTTACCTGCAACAATTTTTCGTCTCCGTACTCAGTCATTGTACTCACCCTTGCGTTGCAGGCGTCTCTTTACCGACGCCAGCGACTCCCGACGCTCCTTCGCCCGGCTTTGGGCGCTCAGCGTGTCGTAGAAGTCTTCCCAGACACCCCCGAACTTCTTCAGATCGATGATGACCGCCTTCTTGGCGCCCTTGTCGTCCACCACGAACACGATCCCGCTCATACGCAACCACCTCTCTGCGGTGCCGGCCCGAACCACGTTTCTTCCCAATCCATTATGCTCGACCCGATCCCTTCGGGCAAGAGCCACTTCGGGCAAGCGCCGCGCAAAAGGAAAGCCCTGCCGATGCGCGTCGACAGGGCCTGTAAAAATTCCTGGCAATCACCTACTCTCGCCCCGAGGGACTACCATCGGCCGGGACGGGCTTAGCTTCTGTGTTCGGAATGGGAACAGGCGTTTCCCCGCCCGTAAGGTCACCAGGAAAGTCGTAATCGGGCCAAAGGCCCGACAGTTTCAAGTCTGGAAGTTTCCAGTTTGAAGTTAGAGCAGGCAGCGACCTCGGCCTGGCTTCTCGTGCTTGACACTTCACACTTCAAACTTCACACTCACTTTTTCAAAGAGCGGTCGCCGCGGCGACGGACCCTTGGCAGGTCCATATGCGGATGCGTCAATGAGCACTTCGGATGACTTGCACCAGGCAATCAGAGATTGATATGGTCAAGTCGTTGGGCGTTAGTACCGGTCAGCTCAATGCATCTCTGCACGTACACCTCCGGCCTATCAACCTGGTCGTCTACCAGGGCCCTTCAGCGGGCGAACCCGCACGGAATCCTTATCTTGGGGTAGGCTTCCCACTTAGATGCTTTCAGCGGTTATCCTTTCCCGACGTAGCTACCCGGCGGTGCCCCGAGCGGGACAACCGGTACACCAGCGGTCGGTACTTCCTAATCCTCTCGTACTAAGGAAATGGCCCCGCAAGATTCCTACGCCCACAGCACATAGGGACCGACCTGGCTCACGCCGGTCTGAACCCAGCTCGCGTACCACTTTAATGGGCGAACAGCCCAACCCTTGGGACCGCCTTCAGCCCCAGGATGTGATGAGCCGACATCGATGTGCCAAACGACTCCGCCGCTGTGAACGCTCGGGAGTCATCAGCCTGTTATCCCCGGAGTACCTTTTATCTGTTGAGCGACGGCCCTTCCATACGGAACCGCCGGATCACTAGGTCCTGCTTTCGCATCTGCTCGACGTATTGGGTCTCGCAGTTAAGCACACTTGTACCCTTGCGCTCTAAACGTGATTGCCAACCACGCTGAGTGTGCCTTTGAACTCCTCCGTTACATTTTGGGAGGAGACCGCCCCAGTCAAACTGCCCACCTAGCACGGTTCCATGCCCGGATACACGGGTCATGGTTAGGTGACTAACATAGCAAGGGTGGTATTTCAAGGTTGGCTCTGCCCGGGCCGGAACCCGGGCTTCACAGCCTCCCACCTATCCTACGCATGTTATGCCAGGCATCAATACCAGGCTACAGTAAAGGTTCACGGGGTCTTTCCGTGTTGCTGCGGGACAGTGGTATCTTCACCACAACTACAATTTCACCGAGTCCGTCCTTGAGACAGTGCTCCAGTCGTTACGCCGTTCATGCACGTCGGAACTTACCCGACAAGGAACTTCGCTACCTTAGGACCGTCATAGTTACGGCCGCTGTTTACCGGGGCTTCAGTTGGGAGCTTCCCCCGCCCTATTTCGACCAGCAAGTGACCTCTGCACTCTGTCGAACAGCTTCTTCCTGGCCATCCCATGATGCTTCAGCTTGCTTTCTCTTTCGCGCGCATCATCCTGGTCCAGAAACGCTTCATAGTACACCAGCCGCCAATCCCCGCTTTGCGTGGTCTTGCAGCCCACGCCGCGCTGATGGTTGGCTACCCTTGTTTTCAGGTCACTGGTGTAGCCTATGTACGTCTTGCCCGACCGCTGGTCGAGCAACACATACACATAGTGCATGAGATACCTCCTGGGCAAAATAGGGCGGGGTAACCCTTCCCCTTAACCTTCCGGCACCGAGCAGGCGTCATTCTGTATACATCCTCTTTGGGAGTTGGCACAGAACTGTGTTTTTGATAAACAGTCGCCAGAGCCATTTCTCTGCGCCCTCGCCATACGCCTGATAAATCAAACGCACGCGGAGGGACCCCTTATCCCGAAGTTACGGGGTAAAATTGCCTAGTTCCTTAAGGACGGTTCTCTCGAGCGCCTGAGGATACTCTCCTCGCCTACCTGTGTCAGTTTGCGGTACGGACAGGCCATCTTCAACCTACATCCGCTGTTTCTCGGCATCTTCGCCAGCCACTTCGGCATCGTAAATCGGCCTCGCCCTTGCGGGACCCACCCGACTAGTCGTGGGATGACTCTGAAAGATGCGTCACGGATTTCGTCCAATGACCTGGTGCAGGAATATTAACCTGCTGTCCATCGTCTACGCCTTTCGGCCTCGACTAAGGGACCGACTAACCCTGGGCGGATTTACCTTCCCCAGGAAACCTTAGGCTTTCGGCGAACAGGATTCTCACCTGTTTTATCGTTACTCATGCCGGCATAATCACTTGCTAACGCTCCACCGCTCCTTACGGTACGGCTTCCACGCGGATAGCAACGCTCTCCTACCACTGGGCAACAGTCGCAACCATCGCCCAATCCGCAGCTTCGGTGTCTTGCTTATTCCCGTTCATTATCGGCGCCGAACTGCTCGACCAGTAAGCTATTACGCACTTTTTAAATGGTGGCTGCTTCTAAGCCAACATCCTGGCTGTCACCGCAATTCAACTTCCTTACGAACTGAGCAAAACTCTGGGACCTTAGCTGGCGATCCGGGTTGTTTCCCTTTCGACCACGGATGTTATCACTCGTAGTCTTACTCCTGAGGTACGCTCTACGGTATTCGGAGTTTGGTTGAGGTAGGTAGACTGGTGGTCCCCTATCCCCATTCAGTAGCTCTACCCCCGTAGAGTAATCACTCAAGGCTAGCCCAAAAGCTATTTCGGAGAGAACGAGATATCTCCAAGTTTGATTAGACTTTCACTCCTCCCCACAGCTCATCCCCTAACTTTTCAACGTTAGTGAGTTCGGTCCTCCAGGGATTTTTACATCCCTTTCAACCTGGCCATGGGTAGATCACTTGGCTTCGCGTCTACCGCCTGCGACTGTGTCGCCCTTTTAAGACTCGCTTTCGCTACGGCTCCGCACCTGAAGTGCTTAACCTTGCCGCAAACGGTAACTCGCCGGTTCATTATGCAAAAGGCACGCCGTCACCCGTTACTCGTCCGCAGACGAGTCATAGGGCTCCGACCGCTTGTAGGTGTATGGTTTCAGGTCCTTTTAACTCCCCTAATAGGGGTTCTTTTCATCGTTCGCTCGCGCTACTTTCCACTATCGGTCGTCGAGGAGTACTTAGCCTTGGAGGATGGTCCCCCCAGCTTCACGCAGAGTTTCACGAGCTCCGCGCTACTCTGGAACGCCAACCCAATGCTTCGGCTTTCGCCTACAGGACTATCACCTTCTATGGTCGAACTTTCCAGATCGTTCGCCTAACCGTCGCATTGGTCTTGTCGGCGCCCGCAACCCCAGGGAGCAAGCCCCCTGGTTTGGGCTCTTCCGCTTTCGCTCGCCGCTACTGACGGAGTCTCGGTTGATTTCTCTTCCTGCAGGTACTGAGATGTTTCAGTTCCCTGCGTTCGCTCCAGACGGCCTATGCATTCAGCCGCCGGTGATGCCATCTGGTTGCCCAGTGGCAACGGGTTGCCCCATTCGGAGATCCCGGGATTGACGGTTGCTCGACACCTGCCCCGGGCTTATCGCAGTCAGCCACGTCCTTCATCGCCTCTCGACGCCAAGACATCCTCCATACACCCTTAGTAACTTGACCATATCAATCTGGGATTGACTGGTTCATGAAGTCGCCTTCAGCGCTCATTGATTGTAGTTTTCCCACATGGGTTTGTAGAAAAACTTGCTGAGAATTTTCATTCTCACGCATCCGCATATGGACTTGTCAAAGATCGCTTTGTCCGGCGACCTCGGCCGCCGGAGCCACGTATTATACGCTCGTGGTTGGGCGCTGCAATCAGGATTTTCCGATTTTCCGAAAATTTTTTCCTGCTTGCCTCGGGAGCGTCTTTCGCCGCCCCGATCCTGGCCTTCTCCACGTTCTCGGACGCAGACGCGTCCGCCAGTGGAGACGACCGGGATCGAACCGGCAACCTCCGGCTTGCAAAGCCGGCGCTCTCCCAGTTGAGCTACGTCCCCAGGCCGTCGGCATTTATGATTTATGAATTATGATTTCTGATTTTGGATGACGCCGGGCGAGAGCCCGAATCATAAATCGTAAATCGAAAATCATAAATCCGAACTGGGCCCGGGTAGATTCGGACTACCGACCTCACGCTTATCAGGCGTGCGCTCTAACCAACTGAGCTACGAGCCCTGGCAGAATCCAACCTCGGCTTCGTGCTGCAAAACCGGTCAGCCTCAATTGGTTCGAACGTCGGTTTATACCGATTCCGTTTCCAAAGAGCAACAAAAAAACCGCTGCTTTTTCCTGCCAGCGGTCCAGAAACCTTGCCTTGAGGTTTCCCCGGCAGTCAAAGCTTGAATTTCGAGGTTATCCGGACTCGTTCCAAAACTCGTTTGCCTTTCAAAGGTGAGCCTTGTCGCCCACGATGGGAGCCATTCTACCCCCCTATCGGCCTCCCGTCAAGCCCTTTTCAGTTTTTCTTCCCGGAATTGCCGTGGGTATTCTACGCCCCCTACCGCCGGAGGTTCGACCTGCCAGAGTTTGGGGTACGGTTTCCCGGCCGGGCGAAGCTCCGTCGCGGTCGAATCACGGCACGCGGACGGGCCTGCTCTGGGACGGCGTGATCGTCTGGAGGCCGATATCCTCGGAGAGGGTGAACGGTCCCTCGGGTGCGACCACGCCCGTCAGGGCAACGCCCGACACGTGCGCCTCGGCCACCCGACCGACGTGGTGCGATGTGACCGCCAAGCCTACGCGGACGGCCTCGTCCATGGCAATCTCGACCGGGCCGGACTGATTCGGGTCGCCGCTGCGGACCTCTTGCCAAGCCACACCGTCAGCGGAGTGCTCGGCCGTGAACGTCGCGCCACGACGCGTCAGCCGAACCCGGTGCGGCAGCGCCACGGGTCCCACGGCGCCGTGTCGGCTGAATCCCGCCCCGCGCGGGACCTGGCGATAATGGAAAGTCACGACCCCCGTGGGCGTGATGAAGACGGAGGCATGTTCCGAGGTGGGGTCCAACGTCCGCCGGATCATGACCCCGGTTTTCGCCCAGGAATCGGTGTTCTGGATCTGATCGACGCGCGCCGTGATCGAGCCGTCGCCGCGGAGCGTCTTGTGGGCGAAGTGGAACTCGTCGAAGACGTCGTAAATGTCCATGCCGCAGCCGCGGATCGCGTAGGCGTTCTTCTGGGCGTCGTGATGAAGACTCCCCGCCAGACTGCCGGCGTCGGCCGACTTGGCGGCGGCCAGTCGCGCCCGCCACTTCGAGGCCTCCTCAGGTCTATCCCAGGCAACGTAGAGACCGACGAGCGTTTCCACTGACAACAGGGTGTAGGGGTGAGCCGCCCCAAAGACACGGCTCTCGTGACTGACCGCCTCCGTCAGCAGTTGCTCGCTCTGGGCGAAACGGCCTTGCAACAGGTAGACCCATCCCAGGGCGTCGGTGAAGGTACCCCTCCACGAGTGGTCCTCCCCCAGCACGCGCCGGGCGGATCGCAGCGCCCCATCAATCCACCTCTCCGCCTCGGGGTAGTTCCCGCGGAGGGCATGCACAGTGCCAATCCGGTACGCCGCCAATATGGCGGCCGAGCGTTCCTCGCCCCCGGCGCGGCGGGCGGTTTCGAGCACCTCCTGGCACAACCGCAGCGCTTCGCCGTGGCGACCCAGAGCGACGCAGTTCGTAGCCAGGATCGTCTTGGCGTAGAGCGTCTTGTCATGGGCTTCGCCCAGCAGGCGCGTCCGCCGCGCGACGGCCTCCAGGAGCAGGGGCTGCCCCTCGTGGGGATGACCGCGACGGCGGTGCACGTTGCCAAGTTCGAACAGGGAATCGATCGTCGCCAGGTCGTCCTCCCCCAGGTACTGACGGCGGAGGTCCAGGGCCCGTTGCAGGTGCCGCGCCCCGACGTCATGCGCTCCCTGGCGGTAGTAGGTCATGCCGAGACGGTGGCGAATCTCGGCTTCCATGAGGGGGGCGTCCGTGAATCGGCCTTCCAGCGCATCGGACACGCCGTCGAGGACCGAGAGCACCGTGATTTCTCCCCCCTGCCGTCGCGTGGGATCAAGGGCGGCAAGCACGGTGTTGTTGAGCAGATCGCTGACGGCTTGCTGACGCTGTGCCTGGACCTGGGCCCGCACGTACATCGTCAGACTCACCACGGCCCCGGCGGCCAGCGCCAGCGCCACCACCGTGGCCGCCGCCACGAGTGTCCGATTTCGTCTCACGAACTTCCTGATCCGGTAGGACCGGCTCGGCGGGCCGGCAAGCAGCGGAGCGCCGTTCAGGTAGCTCCGAATGTCGCTGGCCAAGGCGGCGGCGGAGCGATAACGCCGCTCGCGGTCCTTGGCCATCGCCTTCAAGGGAATCCACTCCAGCTCCCGGTGCAGGCGTTTCGCCAGCGTCCGGACCTCGGTGTCACGTTGGCCGGCAATGCTCTCGCCTTGGGCCCCGAGAGCAGCCAGTCGCCGGCTGGGGGTCTTGGGGTCCTCCTCCAGGAGGACCCGGCGGACGGTGTCGGGACCGCCCTGGCGCAGGGTTTCGGGGTCGAAAGGCAGAGCGCCGGTCAGCAGGACGTAGAGCAGCACGCCCAGGGAATAGACGTCGGATCGTACGTCGATCGCCTCGCTGCCACCGCGGACCTGCTCCGGACTCATATACTCCGGCGTGCCGACGAGTTGGTTCTCCTCCGTCATCAAGGCGCCTTCGGCCAAGGGCCGGCTCAGGGCGCGAGCGACGCCGAAGTCGATAATCTTGGGGACCGCCGTGCCGCCTTGGACCACCACCAGAATGTTGGACGGCTTGAGGTCGCGATGGATCACGCCCTTCTCGTGCGCATGCTGAATGGCGTCGCACACCTGGCCAAACAATGCGAGCCGCCCCTCGATGCTCACGCGGTCCCGGTCGCAGTGTTCCGTGATCGGCAGGCCCTGGACGTATTCCATCACGAAGTAGAGGCGTCCGGCCTCGGTCGTCCCGGCGTCCAGGACGTGCGCGATGTTCGGATGATCCAGCAAGGCGAGGGTCTGCCGCTCCGCCTCGAACCGGGCCACGATCCGCTGGGAGTCCATCCCGGGTTTGATGACCTTGAGGGCCACCTGCCGTTGGATGGGGTGCTCCTGCTCGGCCAGGTAGACGATCCCCATGCCGCCCTCGCCGAGGACCCGGAGCAACCGATAACGCCCGATCCGGCTGCCCGGCTGCTCCGCCGACAGGCCCCAGGAGCCGACGGCGGGGGCCGGCGCCGACTCGTCCGCGTCCTCGATCCCCAGCGCGAACAACCGACGCAGCCGCTCGGGTCTGGCCCCAAATGACGTATCTTCTTTCATGGCAACAGGATATCCCGCGTCTTTCTCGAATCCTGCGCGATCTCCGGCAGAAACCGCAGAATCTCGGACAGCTCGTCGTCCACCTGCTCGTCGGCGAGGACCGTCGTTCGGACGTGCTCGCGCAGGACCGATCGAAACCGCCTCTTCACCGTCACGATCATATTGGAGACCTGGCGCGGGTCCGCAATCCCATACCGCGCGCCCAGGTCCGCGAGCGACGGCGCGGCAACGCCGTGGAGGATGGGCCCAACCACCTTTTCCTGGAACAGATGCCAGTGAGTCTCCAGACCTTCGTCGCGGCAGCCAAGCCGCACGGTCGCCAGGACCTGATCCATCAGAGCGGACATCCAGGCATAATGGTAGCAGTCCTCCGGGCCGGCCTCCAGAACGGCCGCCGGTACCTCCGGGGGATCGAGCGGGTCCAGCGGCACGAGCTTGTCCTTCGGGATCCGTTTGCCCGCCGTCTCCTTGACGCTCTCGTTGATAACGTACTGATTCAGGGCATGTAGCAGAAACGTGCGGAAATGGCCTTTGGACGGGTCGGCCCGCCCGACGAAGCCGCGATTCAGCACGACGGCGTGGAAGAAGCCTTGCGTCAAGTCCTTCGCCTCTTCGTTGGGGTAGCCCTTCCTCCGCAGGTAGCAGTAGACGGGTTTCCAGTAC